>NZ_VOYW01000015.1:0-99539 GCF_013420085.1 Acinetobacter sp. YH12027 | reverse complement strand
TACCTGTTCTGTAATAAACGTGGCCATCGCATGAAAGTGCTGGTACATGATGGACTGGGCATCTGGCTGTGTGCCCGGCGGCTGGAACAGGGAAAATTCCACTGGGCTAAAGTTCACCAGGGTGAAAATGTAGCTCTCAGTCCAGAACAGTTACAGGCACTCATTCAGGGTTTACCTTGGCAACGCATTGGACGACAGCAGGTGGTGACGATGCTCTAAACTAGGCTGGTCCATTCTGCTATTCTCCAAACGTTCTATTTCCTCTGCGTCATGACCTCAGGCATACTGCGGTCATGAAAATGATGCCTGATTTAAGCCAACTGACCCATGAACAACTGCTGGAATTTACCCAGCAGTTGGCAATGCAGCATCAGTCTCTGGCACAATCAAATCAAGAATTAGAAAAATCAAACCAGCAATTGGATGCCAAAGTTCAACATCTTTCCATTCTCACGCAAAAATACGAGCATGAGCTCGCACTATTTAAACAGCACAAATTTGGCAGTAAAAACGAACATCTCACCGCAAAACAAATCCATCTATGGGACGAAGCGGTCGAAGAAGATATCGCAGCCGTTGATCTGGAATTAGAACGATTAAATGCAGATAAAACCGATGCAGCGACACAGAAAGCCACAGTCAACAAACCTAAACGTCGACTGCTGCCAGATCATCTACACACCATCCGTATTGAGCATGAACCTGCATCAACCCAATGCGCTTGTGGCTGCCAACTCCGTCGTATCGGCGAAGATATCAGTGAAAAACTGCATTTCAGACCGGCACAGTTCTATAAGGAACAGCATGTGCGTGGTAAATGGGTCTGTGATCAGTGTGACACCCTGACTCAGCAAGCGATGCCCGCCTATGTGATTGATAAAGGCATTGCTTCACCTGAACTGCTCAGCCATGTTTTGGTATCGAAATATGCCGATCATTTGCCGCTGTACCGTCAACGTCTGATCTATCAGCGGGCTGGCATTGATCTGTCCAGATCCACTTTATCTGACTGGATAGGTCGCTGCGGTGTAGAACTCGAACCTCTGGCCAATGCCTTAAAACAGGTGGTACTACAACAGCAGGTGCTGCATGCAGATGAAACACCGGTCACCATCATGCGGATGGGTGATGATGAGAAAAAACCGAAAAAAGGTTATGTCTGGGCCTATGCCACCACACAATACAATCCAGTTCAGGCAGTGATCTATGACTTTCAAGATAGTCGTTCAGGCGAGCATGCTGCAGAGTTCTTGAAAGGCTGGCAGGGCTATCTAGTCTGTGATGATTACAGTGGTTATAAAGCACGCTTTAAATCAGGCCAGGTCATAGAGGTGGGCTGCATGGCCCATGCACGTCGTAAATTCCATGAACTGCATGTGACCGGGAAAAGTCAGGTCGCTGAACAGGCATTGGTGCTGATTCAGAAACTGTATGCGATAGAAGCAGAACTCAGGAAAAAGACCGATAGTACAGCAGAACACCGCCGCGAATACCGACAACAGCACAGCCAACCGGTGATGCAACAACTGTATGAATGGCTCAACCAACATTATCTGACGGTGCCATCGAGTTCTCCAACCGCCAAGGCCATCAATTACAGTCTGAAGCGTTGGCCAGCCTTAAGCCGCTATCTGGATGATGGCAATCTACCGATTTGCAATAACTGGGTGGAAAACCAGATGCGCCCCTGGGCGTTGGGACGTAAGAACTGGTTATTTGCAGGTTCGCTGCGCAGCGGTCAGCGAGCAGCCAATATTATGACATTAATCCAGTCAGCAAAGCTGAATGGGCTGGATCCCTATGCCTATTTAAGTGATGTGCTGAAAAGGTTGCCGACACATAAAGTGACTCAGATTGAAGAATTGCTACCACACCGCTGGAAACCTAAATCGAATTAAAAAATAGGCATGGGGTTCAGCGGACGCTTACCTTTGATTGATTTTTTGGAGCAATTTATGTGTATAAGCTAAAATTTAGGTGAACAAATCCGTTGCTATTGTTTAATTATGACTTGTAGATACGAACTGATAATTAAGTTTATTTTCCATTCTTTATAAAATTTTAGCGCATTAAATATTTTAGAATTGCGCGTTAGCACTTTAACCCTCTGGATTACATTATTTATATTTCAATATTTAAGCTTTAATTGCTCGGCACTGTTTAAGTAACTGATGACAAGCAGAACGAATCATAGACGCTGTAATTTGAACCTCATTACCACGCTCATCCACGATATAACCTGAATGGATCGCTTTTGCTTCAACAACAGTTTTAAGACCACTTTTCATTACTGTTTTACTAACACCCATAGTACACCTCTTTTTGCTAAGCCATTTTCAAGTCCAATGCAGGAAAATGGCTTTGGCTATTTGATGTGTCTAGTATTCAAAATAACAGTTCAAAAGTAAAATCTCAGTTGTAACAAGTGTTTAACGATATTCTGTTACAATTTCAGCTCAGAATGATATCGTATTGCTCTTGCGTATATAAATTTTCCACTTGGAACTTGATCACACGGCTAATAAAGTGCTCTAAATCAGCTACCGCAGGTGCTTCAGCAGTTAACAATCGGTCAATCACCGACGGATGTGCCACCACGGTAAAACCACTTTGTGACTCATAAGCACGTGCATATCTCAAGATTTCACGGAAAATTTCATAGCAAACTGTTTCAGCCGTTTTCACATAACCACGCCCCTGACAGGTCGGGCAAGAATCACAAAGGAGATGCTCTAAAGATTCACGGGTGCGTTTCCGAGTCATTTCCACCAAACCCAGCTCAGACACTTGAGTGATCTTGGTTTTAGCATGATCGCGCTCAAGCATTTTCTCAAACTGGCTCATCACTTCTTCACGATGATGTGCTTCTTGCATATCAATGAAGTCAATAATGATAATCCCGCCCAAGTTACGTAGTCGGAGCTGACGTGCAATGACCTGTGTGGCTTCCATATTGGTTTTAAACACAGTGTCTTCAAGCGAACGACCACCAACGTAGGAGCCAGTATTGACATCAATCGTGGTCATCGCTTCAGTTTGATCGATCATCAGGTAGCCGCCAGACTTAAGTGCTACACGTGTCTGTAAGGCTTTCTGAATATCCTCTTCGACATTGTACAAGTCAAAAATTGGACGCTCACCTGGATAATGCAGTAAGCGATTTTGCATACTCGGTACAAATTCTTGGACAAACTCTTGCAATTTGCCATGTACTTCGCGTGAGTCGACCTGAATTTTAGACGTTTCTTCGTTGGCTAAATCACGGATGACGCGTTGTGGTAAAGGTAGCTCTTCAAAAATCAAAGATGGTACGACAATACTGCGTTGTTTACGTTGTATGTATTCCCACAGTTTTGCTAAATAGGCCATGTCCTGCGCAATTTCACATTCAGGAATACCTTCGGCAGCAGTACGAACGATGACTGAACCCGGTAAGTTGTGTTCCTTTTGAATGCGTTCAATCATGCTACGCAAGCGATCACGTTCTTCTTCAGACTCAATGCGCTGTGAAACACCGGTATGACTGCCATATGGCATTAAAACAAGGTAACGAGAAGGAATAGAAAGATCAGTTGATAGTCGTGCACCTTTGGTACCCAACATATCTTTCATGACTTGTACGGTGAGTACTTGCCCTGGTTGTAACAGCTCAAAAACATTCGGGGTTGGTTGATTGCGCTGCCAGACCATATCATTGATATGTAAAAAAGCCGTTCTCGACAATCCAATATCAATAAAAGCAGCCTGCATACCCGGAAGCACGCGAACAACTTTCCCTTTATAAATATTGCCCACTAACCCACGCTTCACGGTGCGTTCAACAAATAATTCATTGACCGTACCGTTTTGAATCAACGCCACACGACATTCCATCGGTGTGACGTTAATCAACAACTCGTCAGACATATCAAAACTCAAAACATTATAAAAATTCTTGTGTTGCAGCAGTTAATTTAATGCCTTAACTGTCTGTAATAACTGTACGGTTTCATGCAAAGGCAGCCCAACAACATTGCTGTAGCTCCCTTCAATACAAGGAATATAGCGCGCAGCAATTCCTTGAATAGCATAGGCTCCCGCCTTGCCGATTGGTTCACCTGTTGCCCAATAGCTTTCCATGTCAGCTAGACTTAGCGTTTGAAATTCAACCTGTGTACGCACTACTATACTGTATATTTGATCTTTTGTACTGACACAAACACCTGAAAACACATCATGTTTTCGTCCAGAGATCATTTCCCACATAGAAAAAGCATGTGCTTTCGACGCTGGTTTTCCTAAAATGTGCTCATCAACGCCTAAACTGGTATCGGCGGCAATAACGATAGCATCAGGGAATTGTTGTTGTACTGCGCAAGCTTTGGCACGTGCTAAACGCTCTACATAATCCGCTACAGGTTCTCCTTCCAACACGGACTCATCAATATCTGGACTGAAAATGTCAAATTCCAGACCCAATTGTTGCAAAAGTTCGCGTCGTCGAGGAGAACTCGAAGCTAAAATTATATGCGCCATTTTCTCAGGAAGTAATAAATGATTGGCCAAATGAGTAAGCTAGTAACAATTGGCTGCCAATGGCGAGCAAATGAAAACTGTGCCCCACCCATCACTTGAACAATCCACACAAACAGTAAATGCGCGAAAATTGCCATTGCAGCAATAATCCATAAATTACCAAATGTGAGGATACGACGTTCACGGGTTAAAAAGCGTGTCACAAATGCAATGACCACAAAACTCAGTGCGTTCATGCCAAAAGGCGCATCAGTTAATAAGTCGGTAAATAGACCTGTGGCAAATGCAAACCAAACACCGCACCATGTCGGCTGACAGAGTACCCAAAATAGCATGATCATCATCATGAATAATGGGCGCCAACCCGATAGGTCATAAGAAAGCGGATACACCATCAGCACGGATGCCAAAATGATGGAAAAGATAATCGGAAATAATGGGTCGCGCTCTGTATGACGACTAAGCTTAGCGAGTGACATGCGGTTGCTCCATCGCTAAAGAATCGGAAAATAGCACAACCACATGATGACCACCTGCCAATTGGGCAGCAGGATTGATATCAATTTGGGCAAATTCACCGCTATTGTGACGACTGACTTTCGACACTGTACCCACCAAATAACCCGCTGGGAAATGTGCCCCTAGACCTGAGCTATAGACTTTTTCACCGACTTTGATATTCGCACTGGTTGGCACGTATTCCATCTTAAGTCGACCTAAGTCACCTGTACCCGTAACGATTGCGCGCATACCAGTATGTTCCAGACGCACAGATAAAGAGTGCTCTTTGTCTGAGAGCAACATGACACGGCTACTATGCGGGTAAACATTGATAATTTGCCCCATAATGCCCTTGTCATCGAGTACAGTTTGTCCCACTTTAAGCTGACTGCTGGCTCCACGGTTAATCACAATAATATGACGTAAGGGATCAGCATCAGTACCAATGACTTCGGCAATCTCCATACGACCATCAATGATGAGTGGTGTATCGAGTAGTCCACGTAGTCGAGTATTTTCAGCAGAAAGTTCAGAAAGTTTCTGTAAACGGACTTGAGCCTGAATTAACTCTGCTTGCATCGCGGTATTTTCACGACGTAATTGAGCTTCAGACTTGGTTTGTTGATTCAGCCATTCTCGCGATAACACTGGATAGCTTGCAAGGGCATAAATTGGATTATATGCCGCATACAAGACGTCTCTGGCCGGTTGAATTACATGTGGCATGCGCCAATCAAAGAAAAGCACCACCAAGCATGTAATCACCGCAATGATAAATGAGCGAAAAGATGGCGGTTGTCTTGAAAACAGTTGCGTTTGCACCCGCCGAGTCCTTTTCTTAGCCTACAAATAACATGTCATGATTAGGGTTATCGAAGAATTCGAGAACCTTACCGCCACCACGTGTAACACATGATAGTGGATCTTCTGCAACCACCACAGGAAGACCTGTCTCTTTTGCAAGAAGCTTATCAAGATTGCGAAGTAATGCACCACCACCAGTCAACACAATACCGCGTTCTGCGATGTCTGAAGACAACTCAGGTGGAGTTTGCTCTAGTGCAGATTTAACCGCAGCCACAATGTTTTGCAGTGGATCAGAAATCGCTTGAGTCACTTCATCAGAAGTTACGGTAATCGCACGAGGTACACCTTCAGCCAAGTTACGACCACGGACTTCGATTTCCAAAGGTTTTGCACCTTCTTCTGGAAGCGCCATACCAACTTCTTTTTTGATGTTTTCTGCAGTGGTTTCACCAATCACACAACCATGTGCTTTACGCACGTAGTTAATGATTTGTTCATCAAATACATCACCACCGATACGTAGTGAGTCTGCATAGACACAACCTTGAAGTGAAATGATCGCGATTTCAGTTGTACCACCACCAACATCGACAACCATCGAACCACAAGCTTGCTCAACAGGCATACCTGCACCAATTGCAGCAGCCATTGGCTCTTCAATTAAGCGAACTTCACGTGCACCTGCATTGTATACAGCTTCACGGATTGCACGGCGTTCCACCAACGTCGATTTACATGGCACACACACCACGACACGTGGTGCAGGTTGGAATAAACGCTTTTCATACCCTTTGGTAATAAAACGATTCAACATGGTTTCAGTGACTTCAAAGTCTGCAATCACCCCATCTTTCATCGGACGGATGGCAGAAATATTGGCTGGTGTACGGCCCAACATTTGTTTTGCATCAAGACCGACCGCAGCAACGATTTTTTCTGAGCCACTATGACGGATCGCCACAACCGTCGGCTCATTTAAAATGATGCCTCGTCCTGGCGCATAAATAAGTGTATTTGCAGTGCCTAAATCAATGGCAAGATCCGGCGAAAACAAGCCAATTAGTCGTTTTAGAATCACGGGGACGTTCTCAGTTAAACTTTTATATGGACGCAAGGTGGCAACTTTAACTAAATGTGATGATTTGAACAAGTCAATCGCTTATTATAAGCCACGATATTTTGAATTTTTTTAATACTGATTAGGTAATGTTATGTCTACATCGGATGCACAGCATTCTGCAGATCTAAATGCACAAACAGTTTCAGCGATTGCCCATCTGGCTCGATTGTCGCTAGATGAAGCGCAATCTGCTGACTATGCTCAAAGTTTAAATAAAATTTTAGGCATGATGGAAACCCTGAAAGGCATCGATACTGACGGTGTTGAACCACTAAAAAGTCCATTCGACAATCCACAGCCGTTACGTGAAGACGTGGTATCTGAGACCAATCATCGCGAAGCATATCAAGCAGTTGCTCCTGCCGTACAGGATGGCTTGTACCTTGTTCCGCGTGTGATTGAATAATTTTTATTCAGATCAACATTTTTTCAAATTAAACGTAAAGAAATATTTCTCATGACAGATTTACATCACTTATCAATTCGTGAATTGTCTGAAGGTTTGGCTGGCGCTAAATTTTCTTCACGCGAATTGACTGAACACTATTTAAAACGCATTGAAAAAATCGATGCTCAAGTCAAGTCATACGTGACCGTGACAGCTGAACAAGCACTTGCGCAAGCAGATGCGGCTGATGCTGCAATTAAAGCGGGCAATGCAACTGCGTTGACTGGTGTACCAATTGCACATAAAGATATTTTCTGTACCCAAGGCATTAAAACCACTGCTGGTTCTAAAATGCTGGACAATTTTATCTCTCCTTACGACGCGACCGTTGTAGCGAAAGGTAAAGCTGCGGGCCTTGTCACTTTAGGTAAAGTGAACATGGATGAATTCGCCATGGGTTCAACCTCTGAAAATTCATTTTATGGCGCAACGGCTAACCCTTGGAACTTAAATCATGTTCCAGGTGGTTCTTCAGGCGGTTCTGCTGCTGCGGTAGCGGCTGATCTTGCGCCGTTCGCAACAGGTACAGATACAGGCGGTTCAATCCGTCAACCTGCATCTTTCTGTGGTTTGACTGGCCTTAAACCGACTTACGGTCGTGTTTCACGTTTCGGTATGATCGCGTATGCATCATCTTTAGACCAAGGCGGCCCAATGGCACGTTCGGCTGAAGACTGTGCTTACCTCATGAACGTGATGGCAGGTCATGATGCGAAAGATTCAACTTCTGTTGAAAAAGACGTAGATAACTACGTAGCAAACTTAAACGGCACTTCTGTAAAAGGTTTACGCATTGGTATTCCTAAGCAGTACTTTAATGTTGCTGGTTTAGATGCAAACGTCAAAGCACGCGTTGAAGAATCACTGAAAAAGTTAGAAGAAATGGGCGCAACATTGGTTGAGATTGATCTCACCATGACGGATGCTTATGTTCCAACTTACTACCTGATTGCTCCTGCTGAAGCATCTTCAAACTTACAGCGTTTTGATGGTGTACGTTATGGTTACCGCTGTGAAAATCCTGTGGACTTAATGGACTTGTACAAACGTTCACGTTCTGAAGGTTTTGGTAAAGAAGTTCAGCAACGTATCTTGATTGGTACATACGCGCTTTCTGCGGGTTACTACGATGCTTATTATGTGAAAGCACAAAAAGTACGCCGTTTAATCCAACAAGATTTCTTAAAAGCATTTGAATCTGTAGACGTGATTGCTGCTCCTGCTGCACCAACGACTGCGTACAAGATTGGTGCAAACTTATCTCCTGTAGAAATGTACTTGGGTGACATTTACACCATCGCGGTGAACTTGGCAGGTCTTCCTGCGATTAACGCGCCTGTTGGTTTTGACAAAGACAACTTGCCTGTTGGCTTACAGCTGATTGGTAACTACTGGTCAGAATCTCAATTGTTGTCTGTTGTGCATCAGTACCAACAAGCAACCGATTGGCATACACAACGCGCTGCAATTGCTGAGGAGAATGCATAATGTCTAAAAACGCTGCTAAACCAAAATCTAACCTGATTGATGGTTGGGAAGTCGTTATTGGTATTGAGATTCACACTCAGCTTGCGACCAATACCAAAATTTTCTCAGGTTCATCTACCACATTTGGTCAAGACCCAAATACACAAGCGAGCCTTGTAGATTTGGCAATGCCGGGCGTATTGCCAGTATTGAACAAAGAAGTGGTTGATCTTGCGATCCGCTTTGGTTTGGGTATTGATGCTTACATCGACCAAGCATCTGTGTTTGCACGTAAAAACTACTTCTACCCTGACTCTCCAAAAGGCTACCAAATCAGCCAAATGGATAACCCGATTGTGGGCTTGGGTCATATCGACATCCAACTTGAAGATGGCACGGTTAAACGCATTGGAGTAACACGTGCGCACCTTGAGGAAGATGCTGGTAAATCAATCCATGACCAATTTGAAGGCATGTCAGGCATCGACTTAAACCGTGCAGGTACACCTTTACTTGAGATCGTATCTGAACCTGATATGCGTTCTGTAGAAGAAGCTGTTGCCTACATTAAAGCGATTCACACTCTGGTACGTTGGTTAGGCATTTCTGACGGCAACATGGCTGAAGGTTCATTCCGTGCCGACTGTAACGTGTCTTTACGCCGTCCGGGTCAACCATTCGGTACACGTTGTGAATTGAAAAACCTGAACTCATTCCGTTTCATTGAACAAGCGATCAATGTTGAAATTGAACGTCAAATGGAAATTCTAGAATGGGATGGCACCATTGACCAAGAAACGCGTTTGTTCGACCCTGTGAAGATGGAAACCCGGTCAATGCGTTCTAAAGAAGAAGCGAACGATTACCGCTACTTCCCTGATCCAGACTTATTGCCTGTGGTGATTCCAGATGCGCAAATCGAAGCGATTAAAGCGCAAATGCCTGAGCTTCCTGCGGCTCGTCGTGCACGTTTCGTGACTGACTTTGGTGTGACTGAATATGACGCTCACGTGCTTACATTGAGTCGTGAAATGTCAGAATTTTACGAAGAAGTTGTCGCTGCTGCTGGCGGCGCTGCTCAAGGTAAGATTGCGGCAAACTGGGTGATGGGTGAATTCTCAGGTGCTTTAAACAAAGCTGGCCTAGACCTTGCGGATTCCCCTGTTTCTGCGGAAAAACTGGGTGGCATGATCGCGCGTATTGTTGATAACACCATTAGCGGTAAGATCGCGAAACAAGTGTTTGGCTTTATGTGGGAAGAAGGAAAAACTGCAGACGAAATTATTGCGGAAAAAGGCTTGAAACAGGAAACTGATACAGGCGCGATTGAAGCAATTATTAAAGAAGTACTTGCTGCCAATGAGAAGATGGTTGAAGAGTATAAATCTGGTAAAGAGAAAGCCTTTAACGGTCTAGTTGGTCAAGTGATGAAAGCATCACGTGGTAAAGCGAACCCTGCACAAGTGAATGAATTGATGAAGAAATTGATTGGTTGATTTACAGCATAGTTAATTAAATCTGTGTTATAAAAACCTCGCAAATTGCGGGGTTTTTTATTACAAGTAGGCACTTATGAAATCTATTCAACAAATTGAAGTATTAAATTTATATGGTTTTCTAAATCACACGGCTTTGTTGCACAAAGATTTGAAATGCAAAGCGCACCTAATTGAGCTAAATTTAAGGCGTAACTTGGGTAAGTGGTCGACCTAATTCCGTAAATCTGTTAAGGACTGCTACACGTGCATGGATCTCATTCACTTGGCTATCAAAACTCCTTGCACTGAGTTTATCTCCTAATAATTTGATGCAATGCATCTTAGTTTCAACCAAACTTCGCCGATGATAGCCTGACCATTTTTTCCATAGTGTCCTGCCTAAACGTTTAATTGTTCGAAGTAATTCATTTCGCTCTAGCGAGCTACTCTTTGTATCTTTCCATGGTTTCGCATTTTTTCTAGGTGGAATCACCGCATGCGCTTGCCGATCTGCAATGACCTGACGGCATTGCTTGGTGTCATAAGCTCCATCGGTATAAACAGAGTTAATCTGCTCATCTTGTGGAATCTGATTAAGTAAATCACCAAGCACCTGTGAATCACTGACATTATTGGTTGTAAGCTGAACTGCTCGTATTTGTAGGGTTTTAGCATCTATACCAATATGAAGTTTACGCCATTGGCGACGATATGAAACTTCATGCCTGTAGAGTCCATGAGTAGATGCAGCCCATCGCTACTTTTTTGGTAGCTGATTACAATATCAATATGCTTTTGTCTTCTACAAAGCGTGGTGTAATCTGGAGCTATCCAATTTAATCCGCAAAGTTTAATCAGACTTTGCACAAAGCCAGTGACCATACGTAAAGATAGACGGAATAAGGATTTAATCATTAAGCAGCATTGGATAGCTGCGTCGGAGTAGGTTTGATTTCGCCCTTGTTTGCCTTTTGATGGCGCATACCATTGCGTAGCAGGATCAAACCAAAGGGCAATATTTCCGCGACTCATGAGTGCTCGGTTATATGCGGGCCAATTGGTTGTGCGGTAGATTTTGTGTGTAGGCTTCTTCATTTGAAAATTATATCGCTGAAAAAGCCTTTACAGATAGGTTTGTGCAACAAAGCCTGTCATATCTGTTTATCTACTACTTCCAATAACTTTTGGCTTAGATTTATTTAGCTTCCCAAGTAACTGGAAATAAGATCATTTAAACCGTAAAAGTCTCCCTTTAAAAAAGGGAGACTTTGCCATCTGATCAATTTAATATGCGAGGTTCCCTCCCCTGAGCAAGTTTTAAAGCATTGCTTCATAGGGGAGAAGTACCTCTAAAAACAAAGTGCAAGTGATCGTTGAAAAAGGATTATTATTTATGCTATAAAATCAAAAACATCAAAGAAAAACAAAAATGACGCCTGAACTTTTACTCTTTATCATTCAGATCGCCATTGGCATATTTGCGCTGATCATCATCATTTTGCTATTGATTCCAAAATGCCGTAAGTGGCTCTCTGAAATGCAACCAGAACCTCGCAGAAAACAGCGAGGACTAGGATTTGCTAATGGAATAGAAGTTATTTTCTATCCCATTTATTGGCTGATTAAAATCATCGCTGCCATCTTCAGATAAGCCCGACAGATACCTTATTTCCCTCTGATCGAACCCAACTTATTCCAGATATCCGGTGTCAAAAACGTGGTGATTAGCTTATTCAAATCCACATAACGCAGCACACCTTTCAGCTGATTATTCACTTCCGGATTTTTTAAAATTTCCTCACCTGTACTACGACCTAAAGCCTGAAAGCTATTACCCACCGCTTCCAAACCTTCTGCCTGAATCACTGCCTTAGTTTGTGCCGAACATTGCTCAACCAAGATGCGCTGTAATACCGATGCCAGATTCTTATCCAGACTTTCCTTCTGCTGAGCAGACACATTACTAAATGCTTTCAGGTCTGGATGTGCAGCCAAAGCCACAAAGGTCCATTGCATTACAGCAGTTTTATCGGCAATTGTGGTGGACTTCTCCAAACAGTCACTCAACTGATCGACCGTTGGTCCTGCATTTGCCATTTGCACTGTTCCCAACAAGGCAGTTACCATCAGCGTAGAACGAACAATTTTAGAAAATCTGTGGCGTACAGGGGAAACACAGCGTGACATAAGCAAACTCCATTAACAGTCTGTTCTTTGTACCACAAAGCATGACAGTTCATCTGTTATTACATTGCAAAATCAACCTGATTTTTAACCTGTTTCTTGTTGCCTGATCTTGGACCTATCTAGCTACGACTAAAGTGAACAATAAGCGTCTTAAATCCACAATCTGCCTGTGCTATGGTGAATAAAAACAAATTTCTCATATAAATCATAGAGAATTAGAGGGTAACAACATGTCTAAACAAATTCTGATGCTGGTTGGCGACTATGCCGAAGACTATGAAACCATGGTGCCATTCCAGTTTTTAACTGGTCTGGGCTATACCGTACATGCAGTCTGTCCAGACAAAAAAGCTGGTGACACAGTGGCAACTGCTATACACGACTTTGAAGGTGACCAGACCTATAGCGAAAAACGCGGCCATAACTTTGCCATTAACTATGACTTTAGTACGGTAAATACCGAAGACTATGTTGGTCTGGTGATCCCAGGTGGTCGTGCACCGGAATACCTGCGCATGAATAATCGTGTAATCGAAATCGTACGTGAATTTGACAGTGTGAAAAAACCAATTGCAGCCGTGTGTCATGGCGCACAGATCCTTGCAGCAGCAGATGTACTCAAAGGCCGCACCTGTTCCGCTTACCCGGCTTGTGCCGCTGAAGTCAAATTGGCAGGCGGACAGTATGCCGATATTGCAGTCACGGATGCAGTGACCGACGGTCATTTAGTTACTGCTCCTGCTTGGCCTGCTCACCCTGCGTGGATGGCGCAATTTGTTAAAGCATTAGGCGCGACGATTACCATTTAATGCTTGAGTCACGAAACTAAAACGCATTGGATCATCATCCATTTAGGGTGAATCCATAAAAAATGCTCCTTGTATAAAAGGAGCATTTTTTATTTACTCAAAATAAAATTAACGAACCACACCTAACTTATTCCAAATTTCTGGGGTTAAAAATTTAGTCACCAATTTATTCAAATCGACATAACGCAGTACGCCTTGTAATTGTTGTTTAATTTCAGGCGTCTTTAATATTTCATCCCCTGTGATACTACCAAGCTCTTGAAAACTTTCGCCTACAGCCTGTAGACCGTCGGCTTTAATTACGGCCTGCGTTTGCGTAGAACATTGCTCAACCAAGATTCGTTGCATGACCTGCGCCAAATTTTTATCGAGTTGCGTTTTTTGCGCATCACTGACATTACTGTACTGTTTTAAATCTGGATGTGCTGCCAATGCAGAAAAGGTCCATTGTAAAACCGCCTTTTTATCCGCCGCAGTAGTCGATTTCACTAAACATTGACTGAGCTGATCGACCGTCGGACTCGCCAAACTCACCTGAGTCGTTCCGAGCATCATGAGCGTCAATAAAGCCAAACCTGTTGGTCGTGAAAAACGTAGATGTAATTTTTTAGATAAACCGTAAGCCATAGACCAAACTCCCAAAACTTGAGTCACCTTTGTATCATGAAGTGCTGTATTTGCTGTTTGGTCTATGTAACTCAACTATTCATTTTTGCTAGTCGGTGCATAGATGAGAGGATGAATCGTTGGCCTTCTATTCCAATACCAGTAAAAATGTCCATGGGTATCGAGCAAACTATGGGTGGTCAATGTCGATTTATTGCTATCCCCTCGCCAACATGCAAGTGCTGCATTACGGTTATTATGTAGGTCAATAAACTCAGGATTCGAATATTTGGGTTTCGCAGGAATATATAAAGCATCTCCGGGATTAACCCATAAATCTGCCAAGTAAATCTTGCCTAGATTTGGAAAATAGCGCCCTACTGAGATGACCAGTGGCAGTTGATCTTGATCGGTCGAGCAAAAAATATGCGGAAAGTCATGATGTTCTAAATCAGTAGCCACATAAGGAAATAAGGTTTTTCCACTACAGTCAGGCTTACCGCCATCTAGATAGGCAAAACAATGACCTGCCATCATGCCGTATTCATAATGAATCTCTGACAGTCGTTTTTGATTTGAATGAATCTGAATCGCTTCACCTGCCTGAACTAAGGTGATACCAAAAGCTGCCGCGGTTTCTTTGCTTGCCACCAATGGCATAAACTCGAAGTGTTGCCCTTCAAATTCAAGCTCCGTTTGCTCCCCACAATTGGTAATTTTAGTCGAAATTTCAGAAGGAACCGCGTAGGCATTTCCCATCGTCATTTGCGTATTGGTAGTTGACTCGGTAATTAAATGAATCCCTGACCCAAGTGATGCTAAATATGTTGGATGCCCACGATCATTCAAAAAGAAGGGTGTTTGCTCGATATTGACTGTAATCTCTGTTAATTCTCGGTCAAATAATGGTGCATTAAAATAAGTTTCATTTACTGAACTCATGGTTTTTCCTTATTATTTTTTAAAATTTTATCTGAGTACATCATTGGATCAGGATAAAAGCTTATTTCCCCAAATGGCTTTTATCCTGTTGAAGTTTATTTCATACGATTCAACATATTTTTTGCCCCTGCGTGGTTATAGTTGGTCGCTAAGTTTTGTAGGATGCCTTTTGCTCTTGCATTGGCGTTTGGATAACTTTTGCTATATGCAGGCACTGAGGTTAAGCATTTTGCAACGAGCATACCTGATTCAGCATAGGCTCTATTGGCATTTGCACCATTTAATTTGCCATAGCTATAAGCGCGCTGTGCATTATTACAAGCGGTGACTTGGTTTTTTCCGGCATTCAGATCGCGTCGTGCATTCACATATAAGCGCATTTGTATCTGCTGAGATGTTTCAGCAACTGGTTTCACTATAGGTTTGTTTTCAGGCTCTTTGGCTTTGGTTTCTTTTTTAGTCTCTACTTCTTTTTTTGCTTCATCTTTCGCATTGCTTTTTGTTGTCGTTGCTTTTGCTTTTGCTTTGCTTGGTGTGGCTTTTTTAGCTACAGTTTCTTCTTGTTTATTATAGTTTTTGCGACGTTCTTCGGGTCCAATAATTGCTGTATACAAACTCACTAAGCGGGTTTCAGAACGGTCATTTGATTTACGCTCTGAAACGGGTTCAATTGCAACCATCCAGCGTTGTCCATCTGCCTGACTACACTGAAATACGCCTGTGCCCTGTTTTATACTGCTATAGGTCGCTAATAATTTACGACTCCATGCATTTTTGACTTGGTTCAAATTACTTTTATTCAGTTGAATAAATTTGCCATTTTTGGCTTGGCAGTAACTACTCATATTTTGCTTGGGTATCAGTGATTCTGCTTCAACATTTTTCTTTTGTGGTCCCCAATCATAGACGTATTCTTTCGCCTTCCCATTTGAACTATTTAGCCCTTTTTGATTGATCACATCTTGTGGTGTTGCATAATGATTAAATGAATTTGGGTTTAAACTCTGCATGGTTGTACAACCATGTAATGCAAATCCAATACTCCCCACCCATAACATTGCCTTTAAATTCACAGCAAAAATCTCAAAAATTTCACCCTTAAAAAATAGCGTAATTTAGTGCCTTTCACAATTTTATAATCTTGATTTTATTTATTATTTTTATAAATTTAATCACTAAAATCGTACACGTTTGAGATGTGTGCATATGTTGTTAATTTTAATTTGATGAATTTCACATTTTATTTAAGTGTATTTGTTTATCCTTGGTGAACGGTCATCATCGTTCCCTTTTAGGTTATTTCGCAAGCATTTATGTATCGCTATGTGCTTATCAAATCTGCCATCAGAACAAGCCTCTATTATTAATAATAATATAAAGCTGGGCCTATCCATGATTCGAGCGACAATATGGAATCGAGTAAAAAAACAGCTCATCTAAAAATATTAATCTATTGATTTTATTGAAATATATTAACTTAAAATTAAAGTCATAAAAAAACCTGCATTTTATTACAGGTTTTTTTTAAATTTATAAACTCAATTGTTAATTTTTTCTTCAAATACTTTTAAACGTTTGTAAATAGAAATCAGTTCAATAATGGTTGTCCACGAGGAAATCAGGTATTGGAAAGAATCACGTACACGCCCAAAGACATTTAAAATTTGCATTAATATACCGAGCGTAATTGTTCCCGCAGCAATACTTGGAAACAAAATAAAATATCCATAAATATTATCCAGTTGCATGTACCAAATACGAACCAGATTGAAATAAGCGTAGTGGAAATACAGTCTAAAATAATTAAAACGAACTTTAGTAAATAATTCTTTTAATGTGAAAGGGTCTGCTCGATCTGCATAATCTTCACCATAAACTAATTCTTTACGATATGCTGCTTCGACTTTTTGATTATTAAACTCCAAACCCGGTAGTTTATAACCCACTAACATTAAAATAACTGTCCCTAATACTGCCCAAAGGACTGCCGCCCAAACCAATGCATAGGCGATTTCCCCCACGACAGGTAATTTCTTTACATGTGTTGATAAAGTTAACAGCACAGGTAGAAATGCAATTAAGGTCATTACCGATTCAACTAAGCTAACCCCAAGTCCTTCTGTGGTTCTCGCAAAACGCATCGTGTCTTCTTGAATACGCTGTGAGGCACCTTCGATGGTTCTCAGTTTTTTCCAATGCGCAGTATAAAAGTCATTCATCGCGGTACGCCAACGAAAAACATAATGACTGACGAAAAATAAGTTCAATACCGCCAGTGTGACATACACCATGGCCACATAGAGAAAAGTCAGCGTCTCTGAATATAGCGTCGCCACTTCGCCCCCACCACCTGAAAGCATCTTCTGGATCAGATCATAGAATGGGTTATACCAAGCATTGATTACGACATTACATTCCACACTAAACCAAACATTAAACAAGATAAATGCGGTTCCCCACACAGACCATCGTTGCCAAGGATTATCTGATTTAATCTTCCAAAAGGCTGCAAAAAGCGCCGTTGCTACTAAAAACCAAGCATAGAACCATAAAAATTTGGGGCTCCAAAATCGGCTAATACCAATAGGCAGCTCTGCTTGATGATAATTTGCAGGTAAACCGAACATCGTACCCCAACTATTGCCACCGCTATACCACAAGGCAATATTGATCACGAACCATAGAAGGAATGATCCAAAAAACCATTTTGGATTTGGAAAAAAAGATTTAAACATTGGTCCTACATTTCCCTGAATCTTTGTTTTTAGTTTGAGTTGCTGATGATAAGTTTTATTTCATTAATTTTCTTGTTCAGATTGAAGATTTAACGCTGTTTAATCTGAAATTTAACAATCAAATACAAGACGACACATCATTCTGTTAGCTTAAGCATGAAAACTGAAGTTCACCTTAAATTCATTATTAATCATGCCCTTTTGATGATCTGGTCATTGTTTGTGGAACAAAAGACGCATCTTAGGACATATAATTACAGTTAAAAAGATTGTCATATTTTAAAATTATTTTTGATATCAATAGATTAAAAAACCATAATTTATTTAACCATTATTTAAACTTAAGTTATGGAATTCTCTAAAATATTTTCTGCGATGTAGCTCACGTCATTTACAAAACATGTTTCTTCACCAATAATATGCTAAGTTCAATTAACAACCTATGCTTGGGGAAGTAAAATGGAAAGTGCAATTGTTGAATTACTCAAACCAATTACATTAAATAAAGAAAATTGCAGTCCTTTGGTTTTTGAAACTGGTACCGTTCTAAAAGTGATTATGCAAACGCCAGAAGGCCTTTTGGTAAGTAATGATGACAAATTTAACTTTGTGATTTCATTGAAAGATAAGAATGAAGTTTGGCGCGAAATTTAATTTTCGCCTCACTTTGTGATTTGTTTTTAAATCATATTTATTCTAAGAAATTTAATCATACAATTATTGAATAAACAGGATAAGGTTCTTAAATTCCATAAAAAAAGAATCCTCCTTTTAAGCAAATATTTTTCATAACTTAGCTTAACGTTTAAATCCGTAAATCATATTTTTCTAAAATCGCATTGGTTTTCTGATGCAATCCCTCAAAATAGACTTTACTCACCAGTGCTGAAGGCTTGTTTTTTGGCAATGGACGAATTTCATGTGCGTGCGGAAAACGTTCAGTAAAATCAAATCGTTGAACCACTTTTTTAAATTCATCAATCACAAGATTTTCATCTTTACAAAAGACATCATAGGCTTGCTGTTTTTCTGCATCCCAAAACTGCTTAAATGCATCTTGAACACTTTGGCCATTCAGCATTCGTGGTATTTGTTCATCAATAAATTTCTGAATCAAATCCATTTTTTTATACATTTTTCGGTCATTACTGAGTAAAGATTGGAGTTGTTGCTGCTGTTTCGCTCTTTGAATCGAGGACGGTGGCGCAGCAGCAATCATATTTAATAATGTATAAATATAATCCTGATTTACATAATCACTAATAATAAAATCTAAAGCAAAATTCACGTCACGTAGCACTGAATCTTTTTCAACTGCTGTACCTTTATTTATTCTGTCATATAAATCTTTATATTTAGATTTATAGTCCTCAAGTTCTTGCGGCACTATAACTGCTTTATCAACATCAAAGTCTGTATACATTTTCAGTTGTGAATGTAGACGAATCACATCACGAAAAGCTTGAATAAACTGCAACTGCTGACTTTCGAGTTTTAGATCATCTACTGACTGACACTCAGGTGTTATTTTTCTTAATTCACTAACACACTTATTAAATTCTGCTAATTGTTGATCCAATGGTGGCACAATCACTTGTTCAAAATTTTGGTCGTCTGCAAAAGTAGAAAGAGCTTTATCTGTTGCCTGCTTTAAATTTCTAAAACACACGACATTACCAAAAGCTTTAGTTGGTTTGTAAATACGGTTTGTACGCGAAAAAGCCTGAATTAATCCGTGATATTTTAAGTTCTTGTCGACATAAATCGTATTAAGTGGCAATGAGTCAAACCCTGTCAGGAACATATTCACCACCAACAGCAAGTCAATTGGTGGCCCTTTAAGCTCCCCAACTTCTTTAGGTGGTTTAGGTACTTTGAAGTACTTAACTCGATCACCTAGATTTTTATAATATTCATAAAATCCTTCGTCGCAGTTATAGCTAGTCAGATGGCGTGTATTGAATTCTGCAATGATCCGTTCAAGTTGTGCTTTACGCCCCATATCAACTTGACTCGGCTGTTCTAGTTCTTCTTCAGAAATCGTACCTGTTGTGGAGTCATTAGCGTCGTTTGTCGTGTCCTGCGCTCCAAAAGAAAAAATCGTACCAATCACTAAAGGGGTATAAATTTCTTCCTTCTTGTCCGCTTCTGCAACCAACTCTGCTTGGACTTTGGCAAATATTGCATAATATTGAAGCAGGACATCTACTGAGCTGACACAAAACATTGAACAAAATTCGCGTTTTGCCGTTTTTTTGTCATGATTTTTTAAAATATAACGTACAATTTTTTCTAAGCGCTCAGGGTTGTCATACAGTTCTTTAGTATCGATGCCTTGTATTTTTTCATCACCTGCATTCACCTGATGAGCGGTAAATTGTCCTACGTAATCAATTTGAAATGGTAAAACATTTTTATCTGCTATCGCATCGACAATCACATATTTATGCAGTCGTTTAGGGAATAGATATTCTGTGGTGTATTTCACGCCACCAATGCTTTGACAGTTCACAGGAAAAATAGGCGTGCCTGTAAAACCGAACATTTGCGCCTGTTTAAAGAAGCGTTTGATATTTTGGTGAGTATCACCAAATTGACTGCGGTGGCATTCATCAAAAATAAATACGACTTTTTTATCTGCCAAATCAGCGATCAATTCTCTGAATTTAGGGAGTGTAATTGCGTTATTCAGCTTTTGAATGGTCGTCACGACCAATTTATCTGTGAGTATATTGCTTTCATTTTTTCGTGAGTTCAGCCGTTTACCGATGAGCTGTTCGACCAATGTTTTGGTGTTGGTCGTTTGGTCTACGCAGTCGGGAACAAAGGCATTGAACTCTTTAGTGGTTTGATTATCGAGGTCTTTGCGGTCCACAACAAAAATTACTTTTTCTATTTCTGGCAACTGACGCATGATTTCACTGGCTTTAAATGCCGTGAGTGTTTTACCCGAACCCGTTGTATGCCAAATATAGGCATGATCGGTTGAGGTTTTCACATGCTGAATCATGTTTTCAACTGCATAGACTTGATAAGGTCGTAGCACCATTAAGCATTCATTTGTTTGATGCTGAACGATGTATTTACTGATCATTTTCGTAATATGTGCGGCGTTTAAAAATGCTTCGGTAAATTTACTCAAATCATTAATTGCTTTGTTGTTTTCATCTGCCCATGGAAATGTGAAATCAAACAATGGTGTGCCATGTGAATAATATAAGCAATTTACGCTGTTACTAATGACAAATAGCTGGATGTATCCAAACAGACCTTGTCCTGATGTATAGGCATTTTTGCTGTAGTTTTGCACTTGGTTAAACGCCTGTGCGATTTCTACGCCACTGCGTTTAAGTTCAACTTGTACTAATGGAAAGCCGTTGATCAATAGCGTGACATCAAAACGGCTGGTTTCTGTACCGCTCTCACCGTATTGGACCGTCACTTGGTTGGTCACTTGAAAAATGTTTTTTGCCGCATCATCACTTAAAAAGCGCAGTGTTTGGGTCGTACCATCATCATGTTTAAGCTGATATGAACCACGCAATAGTTTGGCTTTGCCGAAAATCGTATGTTCGCTGCTCAGGTAATTCCACACCTGTTCCCATTGCTCATGTGTGAGTGGTGCAGTCAGTGCGTTAAATTTTTCTATTTGATTTTTTAAGTTTGCGAGTAAGGCTGTTTCGTTTCTATACTGAACACGTTCGTACCCTAAAGTTGTTAAGTGCTCTATAAATTGGTTTTCGAGTTCAAGTTCTTTTTGGGTCGACATTTATAATACTGCTCAGTTTTTAACTATTGGTATGTATATCTTTTGATTCTAATAGATTTATTATATTTTTCAATCTTTTAAATTCATCAAACAAACATCTAAACTGATGATACAGATCACTGTTTTTTCTTTTAGGAATCTTTCAGTACTTTCTTAAATAAAAAAATTCCCGCATTTGAATAAATGCAGGAATTTTATGAAGCAATATAAACAATCAGACAAACATTTGCTGTAACAAGCCTTTTTTCCATTGTTTAGTTTGTGCAATTTGCTGCGCTACAACTTCAATTTTTTGGTCAATAGCTGAGAGGAAATTGGCGATTTTAGTTTGTTCTTCAAAAGTAGGGATTTGGAATGGCATTTCATTTAATGTAGACAATACTATATATGGAGTATTTCCTTCTTTCTTTTCACTATTTATCCTAATTTTCAAATATTTATCTAAATAATATTTTACATATTGAATATTATGTTCCCAGCCATCTAAAACATATGTCCGTTGATATGCATTAAATTTTCCTTTGTAATAGTGAATATAACCAACGTGAGCACCATTTCCTGAAATAAGTAATGCTTCGGTATCAAATGCAAAGTTATCAATATAAAAATAATTTTTAGCGCAAGTATAGAATCTATATTTACCATTTGCATTCATTGCATTTGCATCAAGTTTCCCCGTGGTAATGTGACAGTTTTGTCCTAATAAAGATTGTTTCCACTCTCCAAACTCGCTTCCATCCTCAGCTTTAAAACGTATCTGCTGACTAAACAGCTTTTGCATCATGCCCTGTTTATATTGGCTCAGTAGTTCATGCTTTTGGGTCAGTAAATTAATTTTTTCATCCACAGCGGAAAGAAAAGAAGCGATTTTAGTTTGTTCTTCTTTGGATGGAACAATTAACTCTAAAGGCTTTAAGACCTGAAGATTAATATTTTTTTGAGCATTTTGAGTTGCTTGAGAATCTAAATTGTCTTTTTGAAGGTCAATAATATTCTTTAAGAAAATTGTGTTTGCTTTTTCTCGTTTTGGTTGAATGGCAACAACACTATCAGGACAAGCAACTGGATATTTGGTAATTGTAGTATCACCAATATTTGCGGCAATCGTAATTAAAATCGTATCAGCAGGAAATACCTTACTTACTCGAATACCATCTGTATTCAAAGTTTGACTATATCCTTTCAAATAAACATCAGAGCCTGTTACATCCCCTGTTTGTACAAATGGCATCTCGCCACCAAAATACCTTGGATCATTCCTCGGGCGTACAGAAAATTTACCACGCTCTACTTCTGCTAAATTTTCTAACGTGGCTGCTAGCCAATTTCCATCAAACTCTTTAAAGCGTAACTTTGGCGAAGCCATTACTTTACCTCCGCAAACGGAGAATCAATGCCTAACTCTTTACAAAAACCTGCAATCACTACATCAGTCTTTTGACTTTCAACTTCTAAGGCTTGAAGCTGTTTCGCTATTGCATCTAAATCAATTTCTTCTTCTGCTTCAAAAGTATCGACATAACGAGGAATATTCAAATTGAAATCATTGTCAGCAACTTCTTGCAGACTCGCTACGTATGCATATTTTTCAATATTCTGACGATTTTCAAATGCACCAACGATATTATCTAAATGCTCAGGTAAGAGCTTGTTTTGATTCTTTTGCTTATCGAACTCGTTGCTCGCATCAATAAATAAAATATTGTCGCTATGCTCACGGTTTTTCTTCAACACCAACACACAAGTCGGAATAGTCGTGCCATAGAAAATATTGGCAGGCAAACCAATAATCGTATCAATCACATTTAACTTTTCAATTAGATGCTTACGAATATGCCCTTCACTCGAACCACGGAACAAAACCCCATGCGGTAGTACAATCGCCAAAGTCCCATTTTCATCTAACTGATAAAGCATGTGCTGTAAAAACGCCATATCGGCCTTAGAACTTGGGGCTAACTTACCAAAATCACGGAAACGCGGATCGCTTAAGTATGACTCACTCGCAGACCACTTTGCCGAAAATGGTGGATTCGCTACAATCGCATCAAATTTCAGTTCCATATGCTGTGGACGTTTTAAAGTATCTTCCTGCTTAATTTCAAACTTTGAGTAATGCACATCATGCAAAATCATGTTCATGCGCGCCAAGTTATAGGTCGTACGATTCATTTCTTGACCATAAATCGCATCCACATCACCGACTTCACGCTTTACACGTAGCAATAAAGATCCTGAACCACAAGTCGGGTCATATACACTGCGTAGACGTTCTTTACCTAAGGTGACAAGTTTTGCAAGCAAAGTCGAAACCATTTGCGGTGTATAAAACTCACCTGCTTTTTTACCAGCACCTGAAGCAAATTCACCAATGAGAAACTCATAAGCATCGCCTAAAATATCAGACTCAGTATTCGATAGATCAAAATTAATATCGTCCAAATGTACGATCACACGGCTAATCAGCTCATTGCGGTCATCAGGCGTATTTCCTAACTTGGTCGAACTTAAATCCATGTCTTCAAACAAATGCGAAAAATCATCTGCCGCATCTGTACGCAGCGTACTTTGCTCAATTGCCTTAAGGGTTTTAATTACATCATCCAAAATGTATTTTTTTGCTCGAGCCAATGTTGCCATACTATGGAACAATTCTTGTGGCGCTAAGAAATAACCCATACTGGCAAGACATTCTTCACGAACAGCACTCAAATATGCTTGATTAATTTCAGTATCTTCGACCAATTCTGTAAACTTAATTTGATCCGGCGCCAAAATTTCGTTGGCATTATTTTGAATTTTTTCAGACAAATATTTATAGAAGATCAAGCCCAAAATGTAATCACGGAATTCATCTGCCCCCATTTTACCGCGCAAAGTATTGGCAATATTCCAGAGTTGTTTTTGCAGTTCTTGAAGCTGGACTTGAGTCATTGTTGTACCAAAAAATGTTTTTAATTAATCATAAAAAAAGCCGAACCCGAAGGTTCGACTTTTTTGAATTTTGGTGGAGATGGCGGGAGTTGAACCCGCGTCCGCCAGCACTACGCTCGAGAATACTACATGCTTAGATATCGTCTATTAATTTAGCTCTTTGTGACCCGACGAACAGGGTACAAATCGCGATCCTTTAAGATTTAGTATAAGACCCCAAGGCTTGATCTTATACGGACTTGTGTGCGTTCGCTTCAGTCGGGACCCCTAACCACAAGTATTCAGGGATGCGGACAAGCTGCCCTTAGGCAGCTAGAGCGTAAGTTTCGTCGTTTGCGACTAAAATATGCAAATTTGATTTACGAGAGAAAATGCGCTCTCGACATGCATCTATGAGTTTCATCACCAGCGTCGAAGCCAGAAACATCCCCAAAGTAGCGTCATCATAGCATAACTGCAAAAAATTGCGATGCAATTTCGAAACAATTACACATTGATCTGCGCTTAATTACATAATTGCGTTAATATTTTATTTTTCAAGACCGCAAAAGAAAAATATATGAGCTATTTATTGGCACTCGATCAAGGAACGACTTCAAGTCGTGCGATCATTTTTAACGAACATGGACAAGTTCAAGCTACAGCTCAACGGGAAACCCATATTCAAACCCCACATTCGGGTTGGGTGGAGCAAGATGCTCAGGAAATTTGGAGTACCCAAATTGCCGTCGTACAACAAGCGCTCGCCTCTGCTCGCATCCTCGCCAAAGACATCAAAGCCATTGGCCTGACCAATCAACGTGAGACCACTGTGGTTTGGGATAAACGCACAGGTCAACCACTTGCTCCTGCAATTGTTTGGCAAGACCGCCGTGCAACCGAGTGGTGTGGGCAACTAACTCAACAAAACCTCAATGACCTCATTCACAAAAAGACCGGTTTACGTATCGACCCCTATTTTAGTGCTGGGAAATTGGTCTGGTTATTAGAACACACCCAAGGTCTACGTGAACTCGCAGAGCAAGGTCATGTGGCTTTCGGCACGATTGACAGTTGGTTGGTGTGGAACCTGACGCAAGGTGCAGAACATGTGATTGAAGCCAGCAATGCCTCAAGAACCATGCTAATGAACTTGCAGCAACAAACTTGGGATGAAGAACTCTTAGAATTATTTGATATTCCTCTGTCGGTCCTTCCTAAAATCATTAGTTCAGATGAATATATTGCAGATACCGCGACAGGTTTACTTGGCGCAAACATTCCCATTACCGGCATTTTAGGTGATCAGCAATCTGCGCTATTTGGACAGTCATGCTTTGAAGCAGGAACAGCAAAAAACACCTATGGTACAGGCTGTTTCATGCTCTTTAACACTGGCACCGAAGTTCAATATAGCCATAATAAATTACTCTCAACCCTTGCATGGCAAGCTCAAGGTCAAACCCATTATGCACTAGAAGGCAGTGTGTTTATGGCTGGCGCAATCGTGCAATGGCTAAGAGACGGTTTAGGGATTATTCAAAAAAGCAGTGATGTTGAAAAACTCGCGTGCCAAGTGGAGCATACCGATGGCGTGGTTCTGGTTCCTGCCTTTACTGGGCTAGGCGCTCCGCATTGGGACAGTGATGCCCGTGCCCTCCTCTGCGGCATGTCACGTGGTACCAATAAATCCCACATAGCTCGTGCTGCCTTAGAGGCCATTGCCTTTCAAGTGTCGGATGTATTGACCGCCATGCAGTCAGACCTGTCTAGTCCACTTAAAGAACTCCGTGTCGATGGTGGTGCCAGTAGCAATGATATGCTGATGCAATTTCAGGCCGATATTTTAAATGTGCCTGTACTGCGTCCTAAACTTTTAGAATCAACAGCATGGGGCGCTGCCGCAATGGCCGGACTCAAAGCGGGTGTGTTTTCAAATCTTGATGAAATTGCTGCATCATGGCAATTAGAACGTGCTTTTGAACCAAAAATGAATGCAGATCAACGTGAATTTCATTTGGCTCAGTGGCAATCTGCACTTAAACGGGCGCGCTCGGACCTTTAATTTTTTTCAATCAACACCGTATGCAATAAAAAAAACCGCTCATTTGAGCGGTTTTTTTATACTTGATAATATTTAATGTGCATGACCACCACCCACACCTGCTTTAGGTCGCGGACAGAGCCAAATGATCAGTGCAGCGAATATAAAGACACCCGTCAAGACTAAAAACACATGATTGGCTGAAAGCGTTAAGGCTTCTTTATCCACCAAACTGGAGATATATCCCAAAGCAGCTTCTGAACTCATTCCATGATTCACCAAGGTGTTTTGTACCTCAGTAACATGTAAATTACTGACCATTTCACTGCGTGCGACTTTGGTGTGATCATCCCAAATGGTTACTGCAATCGACGCTCCAATTGCCCCTGCCATGGTTCTTAAGAAGTTCATCAATCCTGCTGCAGATGCCATGTCTTGTGGCAGTACCGATGCCAAGGCCATATTGGACAAAGGAATAAAGAAAAATGGAACGGCAAAACCTTGTAATATTTGCGGTAAAGCCAAAGCCATAAAGTCTGCATCCGTGGTCCAAAAGGCGCGCATAAGAGTTACACCGCCCAAGATACTTAAACCAAAACTCGCTAAAGCACGTTGATCGTATTTGGTTGCAAGCTTCGCAACAATTGGCGACATGGTCAGACTACCGACGCCCATCGTTGCAGTGAGATAGCCTGCCCACGTTGCGGTATAGCCCAAGTTGATCTGTAACCACTGCGGAATCAGGACAATACTCCCGAAGAAGGCACCAAAACCAAAGGCCAAAGCCAAGACCGAAATGGTAAAGCTTCGGTACTTAAACAGCAGTATATTCACCACAGGATGCCGCTCAGTCAGCTCCCAAATCGTAAAAACGATCAACCCGACAAATGCCGTCAGTGCCAGTACCACGATAAATGGATGATTAAACCAATCTCGTTCATGACCCAAGTCCAACATCAATTGCAAGGCACCGATCCACAACACCAACAGCAGTAAACCACCGCGGTCAATTTTCAATTTCTGTGTTGGAGTTTCAGCCGTTTTCAGTAAGCGCATCGCTGCGATTGCACAACCGATCCCGACAGGAATATTGATAAAGAAAATCCAATGCCAAGATAAATTATCACTGATCGTACCACCCAAAATTGGACCTAAAATGGGGCCAACGACGGTAGTCATTGCCCACATGCCCATGGCTTGGGATTGCTTTTCAGGAGGGAAAATACGCATTAACAACGTTTGGCTCAGTGGCATAATCGGGCCACCAAACAAACCTTGCCCAATTCGGCAAAACACCAACATTTCCAAACTGGTCGATAAACCACACAGTATCGAAAATACCGTAAAGCCAAACAGGCTGATCACAAAAACCCGTACAGAACCAAAGCGTCCAGCGAGCCAACCGGTTAATGGCACACAAATCGCTTCTGCCACAGCATAAGAGGTAATGACCCATGTCCCTTGGGATGCCGATACTGCAAGGCTACCGGTAATATGCGGCACGGATACATTGGCAATGGTCATGTCGAGCACAACCATAAAGTTCGCCAATGCCAAGACCAAGGCAGCGAGAATCAGACGACCACCTTTCAGGTCAGTCATTTGCATTTGCTGATTCATAGGCAATTACTTCGATTTCAAGTCAATCGTCGCTTCCATAGACAGCCCCACACGTAGTGGGTGTTCTGCCAACTCTTTTGGATCCAAACGAATCCTCACAGGTAAACGCTGAACCACTTTAATCCAGTTTCCTGTGGCATTTTGTGCTGGAATCAAGGCAAATGCTGAACCTGTGCCACCAGAAAAACCAGTGACTATGCCATTAAATTTAACTTTGTCACCATACAGATCAGATGTCAGTTCAACTTTTTGACCCGCTTGCACCCCTGCCAATTGGCTTTCTTTAAAGTTGGCATCGACATATAACTGAGAGACAGGCACCACCATCATTAATGACGTTCCCGGTGCAATGCGTTGCCCAACTTGAATATTGCGACGTGTCACTACACCATCAAAGGGTGCTTTAATTTGTGTACGTTCTAAGTCCAACTGAGCTTGTTGTAGACGTGCTTGCGCAACTAAAACATCTGGGGTTGAGTTTTCATTGCTGTCTTGAATTAATGCATCATTCGCAGCTTTATTACTTTGCGCCGCTTTTTGACTAGATTTGGCTTGAGCGAGCCCTGCTTGGGCCACATCAAAACTGGCTTTAGCGGTATTCACAGCACTTTGTGCTGTGCTTAATTCTTCTTTAGAAATCGCACCCGAAGCAGCCAATTGTTGACGACGTTGTAATTCATCTTGTGCTTTATTCAGATCGGCTTGTGCCTTGGCGACTTGTGCGCTTGCACTATGAATCGCATCATCACTGACAAAGATTTGTGAGTTTAAAGAGCTACTATTCGCCGCTGTTTGTTTGTATTGGCGTTTTGCTTTAAGTAATTCAGCCTGAGCTTGAGCTAAGGCAATTTCAGCATCACGAGCATCAATACGAATAAGCACATCGCCTTTTTTCACTTGCTGCGTATCACTCACCAAAACCTCTGCCACTTGCCCCGTGACCATCGAGGTAATCGACGCTGTTTCTGCACCGACATAGGCATTATCGGTACTGACGGAATGATTTAGAAATATTGACCAAATCAAATACATCACCAAAGCAATCACGATCAATACAGCCACTATACCAAGGCCTTTTTTTCTGCGTGCTTTTAATTCCTGATCGGTGGGCTGCTCTGTAGATGGGGTTTCTGGCAGGTTACTAACGGTATCTGTCATAGATTTGTCCTAAATCTAGCAGACTTGGTCATGGCATCATGAGCTTTGCAAAGCATGTCAACTTTGCTGTCAGATAATGGTGTCGTGAGAAAGTCTATCTTCTTCAATTTTCCGGCATTTTAAAGCTAAAAAATCATATCCTGAGAATAGAAAATGTAACTCGTCAGTCTTTTTTTCGTCGGCAACAGGATAAAATCATGCCCTGCTGCCAATACTGGACTTTATTTTTTCATCATTTTGAATGTGTTAACTTAAAAATGGCTTAATAAGCATACGATGCAATCGCCGTTGCAATCGCTTTACCTTCATCATTAACCATGGTCATACGCATAGTGCAACCCTTACGGCCTAAACGTAAGGTTTCAGCTCGTGCAACGAAATACTGTCCACGTCCTGGCGCCAAATAATCCACACGCATATCGACGGTCGCTAAGCGAGATACCTTTTTACTCGTTTCTGCTAGATCTTCAGCTGTGGCCTTTTTATACAATTCTGCCATTGCAGAGATACCACCGATACTGTCGAGTAAAGTTGCCGCAACACCACCATGTAAAATTTGGAATGCGACATTTCCTATTAGATTACTGGCCATGTCCACACGTGCTTCAATCTGACCATCGATCACCGTCATTTTCATTGCATTGTGTACAAAAAATGGGGAGCTGTTAAATGCTTGAGCAATGTTATTTAATAAAGTATCGATTTCAATCTTCGAGTTTAGGTCAATATTACCGGTCCAACTCTTATTTACATCTGTCATAGCCTACTCGAATCGCTGTCATTGAATAAAAAAATAATACGGGGTGCGCCAAACCCTCATTATGCGTCTACAATAGTCAAAGTTTAATACTGATCAATGAGATTGTTATGACCTATACGTTCAATCGTCCAGCTTTTCCTGCTACCCGCATGCGTCGCATTCGTAAAAATGACCAGCTTCGTGCCATGGTGCGTGAAACTCAACTGACGACTGATCATCTCATTTATCCAGTATTTGTGTTGCCAGGCCAGCAACAAACTCAAGACATTCCAAGCATGCCAAACGTACAGCGTCTATCTGCTGACTTGTTACTAAGAAAGGCAGAACGTTTACTCGAATTGGGTGTTTCAAAATTAGCTTTGTTCCCAGTTACACCACAGGAAGATAAAAGCTTAACGGCTGAAGCAGCTTGGCATGAAGATGGCTTAGTCCAAAGCACCATCCGCTTATTAAAAAAAGAACTACCAGAAATGGTTCTCATCACTGATGGTGCTCTCGACCCATACACCACACATGGTCAAGACGGTATCATTGATGATACCGGCTATGTACTGAATGATGAAACCGTTGAATGCTTAATTAAACAAGCGCTCAGCCATGCCGAAGCGGGTGCAGATGTGGTTGCACCAAGTGACATGATGGATGGTCGTATCGGTGCAATTCGCCAAGCCCTTGAAGCCAATGGCCATATCTATACCAACATCATGGCTTATTCTGCAAAATATGCGTCTAGCTTTTACGGGCCATTCCGTGATGCGGTAGGTTCTTCAAGCAACCTCAAAGGTGGCAATAAATATAACTATCAAATGGACATCGGTAACCGTGCTGAAGCTTTACATGAAATAGCACTCGATATTCAAGAAGGCGCCGACATGGTGATTGTAAAACCGGGTATGCCGTATTTAGATATCGTCCGTGAAGTCAAAGATAACTTCGGTGTTCCAACCTTTGTCTATCAAGTGAGTGGCGAATACGCCATGTTGGCAGGTGCCATTCAAAATGGTTGGTTGTCTGCTAGCGTGATTATCGAATCGCTGATGAGTTGCCGCCGTGCAGGTGCAGATGGGATCTGGACTTATTTTGCTGAAGATGCAGCACTCATGTTGAAAGACATGAAATAACCCGCAAAGCCTTCCTGAAATAGTAACGTTCAGGAAGGCTTTTTTATCTCTGTAAAATTCAAAAAACAGTCATGGAAGAAAAACTTCGGCGTTGCTGAAGTTAAGATCAAACTTATACATTCATCGGTTAAAAGAACATGAATATTGCCATTATTGGGGCGGGTGTAAGTGGTTTACTCACCGCATTGGAATTGGTCGAACGTGGTTGTACGGTGACAATTTTCGACCAACAACGCACAGGTTCTGCTGCATCATGGGCCGGTGGTGGCATCCTCTCCCCGATGTATCCTTGGCGATATCCCAATGAAGTCAATGCGCTCGCACGTTATGGCAAGCAGAGCTACCAAAAATGGAATGAAAAATTAAAACCTATGACTGGGATTGATTTTGAAATTCATGAAACTGGCATGTTGATTTTTGATGAAGATGATTTTGAAATCGGTTTAGATTATGCCCGTTTGCACCAAGACCCAATGCAACAGGCGGAATATTTACAATCCGAGCAAATTGAGCAGATTAATCCTCACATTTCAGCACGCTTTGCACATGGCATTTATTTTTCGCAATTAGCCAACATCCGTAATCCGCGACTTTTGCAGTCATTAACGGCTTATTTACAGCAGCATCCTAAAGTTCAGATTTATGAACATTGCCCTATCCACCAATTAAACCGTTCGGACAATCGTATCCAGTCCATCACCACCGCAGATGGCAAACAACATACAGCTGATCAATTCGTTATTGCCACGGGCGCTTGGTCAGCCGCATGGAGTGAACAACTAGACATTGAGATACCCGTACAACCCGTGCAGGGACAAATGCTTCTCTTTAAAACCCCGCAAAATTGGTTGCCGACCATGTGCATGAATAAAGTCATGTACTTGATTCCACGCCAAGACGGTCATGTGGTTTGCGGCTCAAGTATGCGCCAATGTGGCTTTGATACTCAGACAACAAATACAACCTTGCAGCATATTCAAAAATCCTGCTTTGACATGGTACCAGAGCTTGCCAACTTTCCGATTGTGAAATCTTGGGCTGGCCTGCGCCCATCTTCGCCTGAAGGGATTCCATATATTGGGCAGATGCCAAATTTCGACAATCTTTGGGCAAATTTTGGGCATTTTAGAAATGGTTTATGTATGGGACCTGCTTCAGCTCAGTTATTGGCTGAACTGATGACTGGGGAAACGCCTTCATTCAATGCAGACAACTATAGTCCAACTCGCCTGTTTCAAGATGCATTGTTAAGCGTCGAATAATGGTCAATAGGTCAAATTCAACTAAGCCAATAAATCCTGCAAGGCTTCTTTTAACGTCGGAAATTTAAACTCAAAGCCTTGCTGTAATAAAGCAGCTGGCTGAACCAGTTGACCATTTAAAATTAATTGCGATTGCTCACCCAATAAAATTTTAAAAACAATTGCAGGCACATTGAGCCACGGCTTTTTCGCTAATTGACGTGCTGCAATCTGCGCAAATTGAGCCTGTGTCGATTTTTCAGGCGCAACTAAATTAAAAATATGCGGATCGATTGGCGTGGGTTCAAGCAATGCATGTTTTTTCTCTGCTTGTTTCATTAAAAACAGCATACTTCGGATCACATCTTGTATATGTATCCACACAAAAGGCTGCCGACCGGAACCTATTTTGTTGACCAAATTGAGCTGAATCGGTCGCAGCATTTGCGGTAAGATTCCGCCACCTTCAGCCAAGACCACACCTAGTCGTGTGATAATGGTATTTTGTTCAGGAAATTGGCGTGTGACTTGCTCCCAACTTTGGCATAGCTCTGACATAAAAATGGCTTGTGGTGCAGCATTTTCATCGCACACTTTTGTCCATTGTTCTTCAATATCAATACCATAATAGCCAACAGCCGAACCTGAAATAATGCATTTCGGAAAAATTTTACGTTTACGTAAATATTGATACAGCGCTTCTGTGGTTTTGACCCGACTTTCTAATAATTGCTGTTTACGCGTCTCTGTCCAGCGACCTTTGCCGATACTTTCACCTGCAAGATTAATCACATAATCAATTCTGTCATGAGGAATTTGATCGAGCTGCTGTACCCAAGTTAAATGTGGTGATTTAGAAATACGCCCAGCCTTACGACTGAGCCCAATCACTTTATAATCCGCAGCTAAAAGTGCCTTGATGAGATGTGTGCCAATAAAACCGCTGCCACCCGTCAGCAGTACTGTGGGCTGATGCATAATTTGTTCTTATCTATATGAAATAATACTGTTATCTATAGAACAAGATCACCAGATGATCAAGCTTTATGCGCCAAACTTTTGAGAAGCCATCCGCTGTGCTTGCGGACCATAAAACCAATAGGTGATTAAATACAAAGGGATAGCCATCAGTAATAACATGATCACCATTAAACTCATAAACTGAGGATGTTGAACATAGAGCATTAAATTTTGCCAAATTTCAGGATCTTTTCTTGAAAAAATTGCGATACCCAAAAGTACAAAACCAAAATTATATAACCAAAAAATCAGGCTAAAACCTAGGGTAAATTTTTTACGTTCTGCCTGTGTCGGTGCTCTCTGATTTTTATTTAAAAACCGAAATAACACCACGATCATGGCAATCAGATAGGGTACGACCGTTAAAATACCACCCACACCCTGTGGCAATAATGCTGCGATCACACCGCAAATACAGGTCATGATTAAACAAATGAAAAAAAACAAGAAAAAATAACGTGTTAAAGACACCATGACCCTAACCCAAGAAGAAGTTGACACCTAGTATAAAAAAAAATGCATTTTTTTTCATTTTCATGTCAACCAATCTGTAATCAGCTACGTTATATAGGGTACAAGGTCTGTAGCAACCGATGATTTGGACGGCATCCACAATGTTTCGGTGACCTTTTTAAAAGCAATAAGTTTCATTTTGAATTTAAGTATGAACAGCAGCCATCACTTAAATTTGAAATCGATTTTTTGACCGACGATTTCATCATCACTCGAATCGTCGGTCTTTTATTTTGTGCCTTATGTATTCAGCATTTAATTTTTATATTCTACACCCAAAAAAATCAGCCGATAAAATATCGACTGACTAAAAACTTGCTGCAACTTTAAAATAAGTCACAACAGCAAAGCCATGTTATGCAGCACAATAGCGATTACGCCCCTGTCTTTTCGCTACATAGAGGTTTTTATCGACCTGATCCAAAAATTGCATTCGATTATCTAGATCTGATGGAATAATGGTTTTTACCCCCATGCTGAGTGTGACGAGTTCAGACACCGCTGAAGCTTTATGCGGTAATCGTGCAGCACGCACGGCCTCCATAATTCTATCGGCCATCACTGCTGCTGCTGCCTCATTGGTTTCTGGTAAAATCCAAGCAAATTCCTCACCACCAAAACGCGCGACTAAATCACGAGGTCGTGTACAACAAGATTCCAAACTTTTCGCAATTTGACGCAGACAGGTATCCCCAATCACATGACCATTCAAGTCGTTGTATTGTTTAAAATAATCCAAATCGATCAGAATTAAACTCAGTGGCTTTTGTGTGCGTATCGCGTTCAACCATTCGCGTTGATAAAAGTCATCAAACAAACGTCGATTTGCAATACCAGTTAAGCCATCTTTATATGAATATTCTTCGAGCTGACGTTGCAATTTTTGTAGTTGTTCCTCTTGTTTTTTCCGCTCGGAAATATCAAACATAAAGCCGACAAGACAATCTACATCACCATTTGGTTTACGCACGACATGAACAACATCACGTATCCAAAGATATGAACCATCTTCTTTAAGTGCACGATAATCTGCTTCATGATCTATACCAGCCATAGACTGTGAAACACAATAATTCAGTACATAATTACGGTCTTCCTCGTGCATACGTGATGCCCAATCATCTACCGTTTTCCAACTACTTTGTTTCCAACCGAGTAACTTTTCAATTTGCGGTCCAATATAGCTGAATGTTTTACTGTCCCAATCAATACACCAAGGAATGGCTAATGTAGACTCTAATAAAGTCTTATACACCATACTATTTGCAAGTTTTTCTTCATCAAAAGGATTATTTGGCATGTTGCATCTCCTGCTACCCCAAATGCAGGTAATACACCTACTGTACAACAATTGATCTATATATAGGATTAGAACAACATTTTATATTCCTAGTTCTTGGTATTTTTTAGCCTAATTTCAAATCTCTGCTATTTGAAATGTGCAATCCATCAAACAAAGAGTAATAACAATGAACCAGCTCTGCTATTTTGAAATTCAAAGCTCCGATCCAAAGCGTGAAGTGGCCTTTTATTCTGCGGTTTTCGGTTGGTCATTTATCCCAGTTGAAGGGCTACCGATTCAATACTTCCGTATTGAAACTCAAGGCATTCATGGTGGCCTCTTAGAGCGCCCTGCTCAGACTCCACCAACGCACTGCGGCACCAATGCATTTACCTGTAGTTTTGAAGTTGAAGATTTCGACCATATCGCTGAGAAAATTTTGGCGCAGGGTGGTCAAATTGCCATGGAAAAATTTGCGATTCCTGGTCAATGTTGGCAAGGCTATTTCTTAGACCCAGACCACAATACCTTTGGCCTCGTACAAGTCGATCCAAATGCACAGTAACAGCTTAGATTGATGACCTTGTAACTGTCGAGAACGACTTAGTTTGACGTATGAATGATTAATCACCCTCGAAAATGTGAACATCTGTGATACTTTAGACCCCAATCAATTTTTTTGATTTTTGGGGGCTTGCATGACTGTTCGTTTTTTTCATACTTCTGATTGGCATTTAGGACAATTCTTCTATAACCACTCACGTGACTACGAACACGAACAGTTTCTTCATTGGTTACTCGAACAAATAGAACAAAAGCAGCCGCATGCCCTGCTGATAGCTGGCGATATTTTTGATGTCATCAACCCAGCTTCCAAAGCGCAAAAACAGCTCTATCAATTTTTAGCCGATGCGCATGTGCGTGCCCCGCACATGCAAACCCTGATGATCGCAGGCAATCATGACTCAGGTTACCGTATTGAACAAGTTGAGCCATTATTAGAAAAATACCATGCCAAAGCTGTTGGCGTGGTCCATAAAAATACTGAAGGTCAGCTCGATTTAGACCGATTACTCGTGCCTATTTATGATGAACACAAAAATATTGTGGCATGGTGTCTAACCTTACCTTTTTTACGGGCTGCCGAGATCACCGGATTCAATGATCAAACCACCAATAGCCAAAACGCTATTACCTATGTGCATCAGCAATTAATTGCGGAAGCCAAAGCACGTAAAACTTCAGATCAAGCCTTAATTTTAATGTCACATGCCCACATGCAAGGCGGTGAAACGTCGGACTCAGAGCGCCCGATTATTATTGGCAATGAAGAAGCGCTTTCGACTGCCCTATTTGATGATGTAATTGACTATGTCGCACTTGGGCATTTGCATAAACCGCAAAAAGTTGGACAAGCCCATATCCGTTATAGCGGCTCACCGATTCCCCTGTCATTTAGTGAAATTAATTATAAGCACCAAGTGCTTGAGATCAGTATTGATCCAACTCAAACAGATGAATCACGCTTTCAAATGGGGTCCTTAGCAATTCCGCGCAGTGTGCAATTGCATCGCATCAAAGGCACAATTCCAGAAGTTTTGGCACAATTATCTGCTTTGGCGAGCGGTGAAATTGAAGATATTGATCAGCGTGAATATGTCGAAATTGAATACCATACCGACACCCCGCCTGCACCTAATTTAAGACAGCAGTTTGAAGAGGCTTTAGCACCGAACCGTTATCGGTTGGTGCGCATCAGCCGCCGTTATTTAAACTCAGATCAAAATAATCAGCAACAAGCCGCAATCAACCTTGATCCACCTACGCCTGAAAAATTATTCCAAAACCTTTGGGAAAAACAAGGCTATGGTGCTGATGACACCGTAATGAAAGATTTTTTAAGTTTGGTCGATGAAGCACAAAAATCACTTGAAGATAATGTGAACGCTTAAGGAATTGCCATGAAAATTTTATCTATACGTATTAAAAACTTGGCATCTTTAGCGGGTGAACATTTTATTGATTTTGAATCTGAGCCTTTAGCCAGTGCAGGCTTAGTAGCAATTATTGGCAAAACTGGTGCAGGTAAATCAACCATTTTAGATGCCATGTGTTTGGCGCTGTTTAATCGTGTGCCACGTTTAAAAGACAGCGATGGTAAACTGATCGATATCGATGGTTCAGAGTTGCCAACCAACTCACCGCAAACCGTATTACGCCGTGGCACAGGTCAAGGCTTTGCCGAGCTCAGCTTTGTTGCCCAAGACCAAAAAGTCTATTCAGCGCGTTGGGAAATTAAACGTGCCCGTGAAAACCCAAATGGCAAATTGCAAAGCGTACAGCGTTCACTGAAATGCTTAACGGATGGCAGTGTCGTTGCAGATAAAACTAAAGCGGTTGAGAGCCAAATTTTACGCATTACTCAACTCAGTTTTGAGCAATTTACTCGTGCTGTTTTACTGGCTCAGTCAGAAGTGACCGCTTTTTTAAAAGCGCGTGATAATGAACGTGGCGAGCTATTGGAATATCTGACCAATTCCAGTATTTTCGGAAAAATTGGTCAATTGGCCTTTGAAAAAACTAAACAAATTGCCAATCAGCGTAAAGAGCTGGAAAATGTTTTAGGACATATTGAAATATTGTCTGATGAAGATCTAATAACAACCACGAATCAATTCAATACGGTTTCTACAGAATATAAAAAGCTGGAAATAGAAAAATCAGCGTTCGAAAAAAATCAACAATGGTATGAACAAAAGCAAAAATACGAAACTGATGTGCAAGCACGTCAGCAACAACTACAAAATCAGCAACAACAACTTGATGCACTTGCGCCTGAAAAGCTACAACTGCAACAACTTGAACGCTTTTCATCTATACGCCCAAGTGTAATTCAACAAAAAAATATCAAGCTTGAAATTGCACAATTACAGCCGCAATTGACACATGCACAACAGCATTTTTCAGAGATTGAACAACAATTCAATGCTGAAAAAACCATCTTTGAAAAAATAGATACAGAACAAAAACAACAGCATCAATTTGAGATTCAACATCAAGACAAAATTAAACTGGTGCGTGACCGGATTGCTGAACGTCTTGTATTGGTAGATCAATTACGCAAAGCGCAAGGTGATTTTAAAGAGATTGAAAACCAACTTGTTCCGCATATCAACAATGAAAAACAGATGAAGGAACAGCTTGAGCAACTGCAAACCAATATTGCTCAACACACGGCACAGCTAGAAAGTTCAAATCACTTTGCCTCACTCGATGATGCACTTTCAGCGCATATCACACAGACTCAACGATTTATTCAAAGTTATGCACAATTTGAAAAAAATTATGGCAATGTGCAACAAGCCAATACACAATTACAGACACAACAAAAACAACTTGAAAAATTAACGCAAACATTTGGGCAAGAAGATGCGCTCAATCAGAAAATTTCATCACTACGTTACGAACGTGACCAGCTTTTACAAAAATTAAATCAGCTCAATGTTGTTCAGCAACAATGGCAAAGCTTCCAAAATATTGATGCTGAAAACAACAATCTCATGACGGTGAAACGTACACTAGCTCAGCAAATTAAACAAAGTCATACGCAGCTAAAAACGGCCGAACTTACCTATCAAACGCAGAAAAATGAGCGTGAAAAACTGCAACACATGTTGCAACAACAGCGCTTACTGAATACGGAAAATATTGAAAAATTGCGTGCAGATTTGGTCGATGGCGAAGCGTGTTTAGTCTGTGGAAGTACCCATCATCCTTATTCAGAAAAAGAAGCTTTTTCTGATGAATTACTGAAACTACAAACGCAACAAGAACAACAAGCACTTGCATTGGAAAAAGTGGCTTTCGAAGCTTGGCAAAAATTACAAACCACCTCCACTCAGCAAACCGCGTTAATGGATGCCAATGCGCAACAGCTAGCGACCTTAAAAATACAACTTGATCAGGCAAAAAATGCGCTTCAACAACAATTAAATATTCTAAATATTTCTTTTGATTTTTCACATCAGCATGAAGCCTTGGCGCAACTGATTCAGACAAGAATCAATGAATCACAACAAGCGCAAAAACAAACTGAAGATGCCTTAATTTCACATGAAAATGCTCAAAAACAAAGTCATGCACTCATAACTTCAATTCAACAAACCACACAGCACTTATCCAGTGTGCAACAAGCTGAAATCAATATTCAGCATATTCTCATTGTGTTGAATGACGTAGAAAAAAAATTATGGGAACAGTCGACTTTAAGCGCGGCTGAACAGATTTATCACACACTACAACAACGTCAAAATTACTTAAAGCAACGCCACGAGTTAAATACTCAATATAATCAAACTTCACAACAGCTTGAGCACTATCAGCAACAAATTAAATTTAGTCAGGAAAAAATTCAAACGGCTCAAAATCTAATTGAAAATTTAACAATTGAGGGCAAAAAAAATAGTGATATTGCGATTCAAACTATTTTTGAGATGACCCAAACACAAGTTGAAAAACCACATGATTGGTTAAATGATTTTGACCAAAACAGACAACTGTTACAGACGAGATTCAATCAGGCTCGTCAAACATTCGATCAAGTACGTCAAGCCTTTGAAACCAGTCAAAGTCGCTTAAAAGAATACCTCACCCAGCAAACACAATTAGTCACTCAAATGAGGCATGTTGAAAATACGCTTCAACAATGGATGAGCCAAAATTCAGAATTTAGTGAAACGCTGTTAGCGCAACTTAGTGCAATTTCATATGAACAAGAACAGCAGCTTAAACAGCGTGTTTTAAATGCAGAACGTGCCTATTCAGATGCTCAAGCAGGTATTCAGGCTATTCAAGAAACGTTGAAACAGCATTTAAAAACACAGCCTGAAATACAAATTTTACAAATCGAGCGTGTCATTGCACTAAATCTTAAAGCCCTTGCAGAACAGCAAGAACTTAGAGATCAACTTAAAAGTAAGTTAGATGTTCATTTTTCTAACCTCAGCAAACAAAAACAATTTGCCGATCAGATTCAACAGATCCAATCTGAAGAACATCGTTGGAATAAAATTTCGAGCTTAATGGGCGATGCAACGGGCAAGAAGTTCCGTGATTTGGCGCAGCAATATAACCTTGATATTTTAATCGAGTATGCTAACCAGCAATTGGCGATACTTTCACAGCGCTATACCTTAAAGCGCCTTGAAAATTCCTTAAGTCTAGCCATTATCGATCATGACATGGATGGCGAAACTCGCTCTGTCTCTTCGCTTTCAGGTGGTGAGTCGTTCTTAACAGCACTCGCTTTATCCTTAGCCATTGCAAGCATGGCATCAGGAACAACGAAAATCGAAAGCCTATTTATTGACGAAGGATTTGGCACGCTAGATGCCTCAAGTCTACACATGGTCATGAATGCTCTGGATCAGCTACAAAACCAAGGGCGTAAAGTCGTGCTAATTTCTCACATTCAAGAAATGCACGAACGAATCCCTGTGCAAATTCAAGTCAATCCTGTCGGAGCAGGTGCAAGCACCATCCAAATCGTATCTTAAAAAAAGCCTGCTTAAAGCAGGCTTTATAATTTTTGATTCTCTAGATCATTACGTCCCGAGTGGACGTAGCGTTAAAATCTGTTCACTACGCCCAAATGGGCCATGGACATCATGCAATACAGAACTACTCAAACCAACACCATCCGCTCCATACTGCTGCACGGTTTCCAGACCTAACCACTGTCCCTGTGGTAAACGGTGCAAATGGATTTGTAGATCCAGATTTGGAAAGCCCCAGCCAAATGGCCAATCCTGACGCGGAACAATACCATTGGCGGTATCAACCATGCCCATTAAACGGACAAAATCAGCAGTCGGCTCACCTTCAACCATGTCATGCTGTGTTCTCAGCCACACAATGCCTTGACCTGCACGGCGCCCATGGCTTCTTGCTTCAATCGACTGAATATATCCCCCCGGCCACTGACGGATACCGTCCCAAATCGGCGCAGTTTCTGGCCCAGTCACATCAGCATCCTCCAAACCTTTCACGGACTGGCTATTTTGCGTCATCATGCGCCAAGTGCGTGCCACAATGCAGGTTTTGCCCTGAGCCCGCATTTCAGATTCAATCAGTTCAATGGTTTTTCCCGGACGAATCACTTGCGTGATTATTTCAAACTCGCCAGCAGGAATTAAGCCCAAAATATCGAGGCTAATGCGCCCGATACGCATATCATGACGTGGTGAAAAACGGTCTAATTCAGCACAAATAATGCCTGTAGCTGGTGCCATGTGTTGCTCATGTGCATTCCATGCACCTTGTGCTAAATTGGTCGAATGGTAATGTGCCGTGACACAGCCTTGCGCATCTACGTCGCGTTGAATCAACTGATAATATGCCGTCATGAACTTCCCTATTTGTCCAAGTGTGAATTACTTCAATATCAAAAACATCCTGATTATTTTGTACTCAACTTTAATGGAAAGTTCAAATTAAAAGGCTCACTTTGAACCCATAGGTTTCATCTATTGTGAAAATTTATCTGCTGTGCTTACACTTTATAAGCCTAGTTTTTGAAAGCAGGCTGAATCTTCTGTCCTATTTTGAATAATCACGTGCGCCAAACAATGCTGTCCCCACGCGAACCATCGTTGAACCCGCAGCAATCGCATCAGTCATATCGCCTGACATCCCCATACTTAATGTATCCCAATCTTCAGGTTTCGCATGCTGTGCTTTGACGTGTTCAAAGAGCATTTTGGCATCAGCAAACGCTTGCGGATTGTTTGGAGCAGGAATTACCATCAGTCCACGTAAGCGTAAATTCGGTAGCGTAGAAATCTGTGCGACCAAATCTGCTACTTCATTCGGCTGACAGCCATCCTTCGTATCTTGCGCATCAATATTGACTTGTAGGCAAATATTCAAAGGTGCTTGCGTCGCTTCTCGCTGGCTTGATAAACGCTCCGCAATAATCAAACGGTCTACCCCATGCACCCAAGCAAAGTTTGAAGCCAAATGTTTGGTTTTATTGCGCTGTACATGACCAATGAAATGCCAATCAATCTCTAAATCTGCCAAAGCCTCAATTTTTTCAAGCGCTTCTTGCAGATAATTTTCACCAAATGAGCGTTGCCCCGTTGCATACATTTCTCTTAGCATTTCAGCAGGATGCGTCTTAGATACAGCCAACAATTCAACCGATTGCTGTGGTCGACCCGCAAGTTGGCAAGCCTGCTCAATTTGCTGCAAGACTTGATTTCGTGCTTCTTGAAGTTTATTCATTGACTGGGTTCTCATTTCATTCATCTTTTTTTGCATTGCCCTGCAACTAAGTGTTGGTTAAGCTGTGGGAAAGCCTTATTATTCTATCAAAATAATTAAGATTTAATTTTTATCTCGGGGATTTTATGGACATTACAGAACTATTGGCCTTTGCTGCCAAAAATAACGCTTCGGATTTACATTTATCTTCTGGTATGCCACCAATGATTCGTGTGGATGGTGAAGTTCGTCGTATCAACCTTCCTGCTCTTGAACATAAAGAAGTGCACAAATTGGTTTACGACATCATGAACGATAAACAGCGTCGTGATTACGAAGAAAAATTAGAAACTGACTTTTCATTTGAAGTACCTGGTGTGGCTCGTTTCCGTGTGAACGCATTTAACCAAAACCGTGGTGCTGGTGCCGTATTCCGTACCATTCCTTCAAAAGTACTAACCATTGAAGATCTTGGCATGGGCCAAATCTTCAAAGATATTTGTGAATATCCACGTGGCATCGTATTGGTGACCGGTCCAACAGGTTCGGGTAAATCAACCACGCTTGCTGCGATGGTTGATTACATCAACGACAACCGTTATGACCATATTTTAACGGTCGAAGACCCGATCGAATTTGTACACGAATCAAAAAAATGCTTGGTCAACCAACGTGAAGTACACCGTGATACGCACGGCTTTAACGAAGCACTTCGTTCTGCACTGCGTGAAGACCCGGATATTATCTTAGTCGGTGAGATGCGTGACCTTGAAACCATTCGTTTGGCGCTGACAGCTGCTGAAACCGGTCACTTGGTCTTCGGTACACTCCATACAACCTCTGCCGCAAAAACCATTGACCGTGTGATTGACGTATTCCCTGCTGAAGAAAAAGACATGGTTCGTGCCATGTTATCTGAATCACTTCAAGCCGTAATTTCACAAACCCTACTCAAGAAAAATGGTGGCGGTCGTGTGGCTGCGCATGAAATCATGATCGGTATTCCTGCGATCCGTAACTTGATTCGTGAAAACAAAGTCGCGCAAATGTATTCTGCGATTCAAACGGGTGCCAACTACGGTATGACCACACTCGATCAAAGCTTAAAAAACCTTGTCGCAAAAGGCATTATTAGTACGCAAACTGCACGGACTGCAGCGAAACAACCCGAATCTTTCTTGTAATTTTTTTATTTTTCTGGGGCGATCGTTATGGATTTTAACGGCTTACTTGATTATATGGTGGAGAAAAAAGCATCGGATTTGTTTATTACAGCCGATGTTGAACCCTCGATTAAGATCAATGGGCAAATTTTGCCAATTGGCTCGACTAAGTTACCGGGCCCGACTGTCGGTCAAATCTTACATTCGATTATGTCTGACAAACAGCGTAAGGAATTTGCCGATACGCGCGAATGTAACTTTGCCATTAGTAATACCAGTAAATCTGCTCGTTTTCGTGTCAGCGCCTTTCAACAACGTGACCAGCCAGGTATGGTGCTGCGTCGTATCGAAACCGTTATTCCAACGATGGATGAGTTGAAATTACCGCCGATTTTAAAAGAATTAGCGATGACCAAGCGTGGCATTATCATTTTCGTAGGTGCAACGGGTACAGGTAAATCAACCTCTTTGGCATCTTTGATTGGCTATCGTAATGAAAATAGCAAAGGTCATATCATTACAATTGAAGACCCGATTGAATTTGTACACCAACACCGAGGCTGTATCATTACCCAACGTGAAGTGGGTATTGATACCGACTCTTTCGAAGTTGCCTTAAAAAATACGCTACGTCAGGCACCTGACGTGATTCTGATTGGTGAGATTCGTTCACGAGAAACTATGGACTATGCGATTGCCTTTGCTGAAACCGGTCACTTGGTTTTTGCAACACTGCATGCCAACAACGCCAACCAGGCCATCGATCGTATCATTCACTTCTTTGAAGCAGATCGTCATAGTCAGCTATTCATGGACTTGTCTTTGAACTTAAAAGCAATGGTTGCGCAGCAGTTGATTCCAACCATTGATGGTAATTCACGTCGTGCTGCCATTGAGATTTTGATCAACTCACCTTTAATTTCAGACTTAATCCGTAAGGGTGAAGTGCATGAAATTAAAGACCTGATGAAGCGTTCTCGTGAACTAGGTATGCAAACCTTTGACCAAGCCTTATATGACCTTTATAAAGCCAAGCAAATTAGCTACAAAGATGCGCTCAAACATGCCGACTCACCGAACGACCTGCGTCTACAAATTAAATTGTCTGAAGAAGGCGGTGAGCATTTACTGCGTGCAAATTCAAATATTACCTTTGATGGTCAACATTAATTTTGCTTAAACGCTTTCGGAAATAAAAAACAGACTTCACATGAAGTCTGTTTTTTATTCATTCTCATCCGCATCGGATTATTTTTTACGATATGCTTCTTGGCATTCAGGCGCATCACAATAGCCATAAAGATTTAATGAGTGACCTGTAAGTTGGAAACCAAATTTTTCTGCCACTTGATGTTGCTCATGCTCAATCACATCATTAGTAAATTCCACCACTTTATTGCAGTTTTGACACACAATATGGTCATGGTGATCTTCTTGCATAATCTCAAAAACAGAATGATTGTTTTCAAAATGATGGCGTTGAATAATACCTGCAGCTTCAAACTGTGTTAACACGCGATACACAGTTGCTAAACCCACATCTTCACCCTGTTCAAGTAAAGTCTTATAAATATCTTCTGCGCTTAAGTGATGTTGTCTTGAATTTTCAAGCAATTCCAATATTTTAATTCGTGGAAGTGTAACTTTAAGTCCAGCTTTACGTAAATCTTGATTTGAAATAGGCATGAAAAAAGGTCTCTCAACAAAATTAAAGTTGGAATATGCAACAAAGTTTAGATGCAGTATGATCTATCCTTGGATCAAATGCATCATAATTAATTTGGGATAGTTTAGCAAAATGCAAAAAATCATGCTGACGTTATTTGTCACTTCATTGCTCGTAGGCTGTTCAACCTTGGGCGTTTATAAAGTTGATATTCCACAAGGTACACCTTTAACTCAAGCACAAGCGGCTAAAATTCAAGTGGGAATGAGCCACCAACAAGTTCGCTTTTTGCTAGGTAGTCCAACTGTTGCCGATCCAATGAATCCGTTACGTTGGGACTACATTTATAAGTATACCCCAGGAACATATGCTAAAAAAGCCAAGATTCCTGCTGCACATGGTCAACACTTAAAAATCTTCTTTGACCAAAACGGTATCGTTCAAAAAATTGAAGGCTTAGAAACCATTCCAGAGTCTCAACCTGGCTTACCAGGTTCTAAAGAAGCGATTTTAACTGCGCCACCACTATAGTCGCTTTCAGATAAAAATAAACCCCTAAATTTAGGGGTTTTTTTTATAAGTACAATTGTTTGAAACGATTGCCTCGACAATAACGACCAACGGGATTTTTCTTGGCGCGATTACGACGAATATCTTTCGGATTAATGGTTAATGCACGATAGATTTCGACACGATCACCTGCTTCAAGTAACTGAGATGAATCGCTTACACGCGCCCCGAAGATTCCTAGTGTTAATACTTCTGGTAAATCTACTTGTTTTCGAATGCCACTTTGCACAATAGCATCTTCAACCGTCATACCGGGATTAAAGATTAGAGGAATTAATATCTGCTGTTCCACGCTCGCATAAGCCACCCACACTTGTAACTGAGCTGTCATTAGAATAACTGCCCAATCACAGCCACCAATGCCAATATTATTGACAAGGGCACTACGATACGTACAGCAATACGCCAAATATTATAAAAGGTTTCATGACTGAAGTTCATTGACTTACGTAGATGACTAATCTTCATAATCCAACCTGCGAAAATCGCATAAATCAGACAAATAATTAAGCCCCAAATCAACAAGGCAATATTAAATACTGGAACAACAGTGCTCAGTGCCCATACAAAAACCGCAACCAATAAAATCGCCCATTGCACCACTATGGCCAATTGGCGTTGTTGTAATTGTTCACGTGCCATTTGAATCAGCAATGCTGAAGCTGCGACTAAACCCACAACCAGTGCTAAAGCAGATACTTGTGCTTTTGCTGCGAAAAAGGCAAAAGCAACCACTGCCAAAAGTTGAGCGATCCAAATCGGAAATACCGTTTTGCTTGCAATCTCTTGTTGCTTCACGGCTGGTAAACTTGACTGCCAATACAAGCCCATCCCCAAACCACTTGCTACGAGCGCCAAGACAGTTGCATTGCCCCACTCACTAAATTCGAGCGCAGTCATTTTCCACTCTGGTAAGGCAGTTCCCATAACATTCGCTAAAACTACTGCAGCAATCACACCAATAGCGGTCAAAATCACTAAAAATTGGCGTGGTACAAACGACAATGCAAATGCAATGACCGCAAGGACAGCCAAAATAATGCTATAGGCAAAGCCATTAGCTGTAAAAATTGCCACATATTGCGACGCGGCTGAAAGCATGGCACCTGCTAAAAATGGAATAAATACTACGGCAAGCCAACCGACTATACGCCATTTGGGTGAAGCATCCGCATCACGTGTTAGCGAAGACAGTGCTTGAACTGCTGTAATTTTTGAACGTTTTGCTAAAGCAATTTCCAAATAACATAGCGGTAAAGCTAAAATAAGCATTGTACCTAGCCACAACAGCCAGAAATCTAGCTGACGTTCAATTTGAATACCTGTTACCGGTGCTAAAGTTGCAATAATGATAAAAGATAAACAGAACGCCATCAGTGGCGATAACCATTTCGACATCGCATTGTCCTGCATGACAAATTCCTTTGAAAATTCTAGCGCTATTTTGCCTTGCTGTGCCTTGAAAATCAAAAACAAAAAGCAAATCACCTTAAAGGTGATTTGCTGCGCAAATGATATTATTAGAATTTAATTGTTTTTATTTCATTTTTTGAGGTTATGAAAAGAAACGTGCAAACCAATTTTTGCCTTTTTTCTTTTCTTTTTCTTTGATGATACCCATCATATTTTCTTTAACCGCACCGACATAATCAGCATCATCGTGCTGAATATGGTTAATCAGCCATTTTGAAAGCACTTCATGTAATTCATTTTCAATCGCATGCCCCATTTCAAAACGGTCACGGTAAGATTCAATTTTTTTAATAAATAAATCATGTACGCGTTTATGTGGCACACGATATTTATAACCCGCTTCTTCTTGTAAAGATTCTTCGAAGGTAAAATGTGATTGCGTGTAATCAATAATGTTTTCCAGAATTTGTTTTACACGATCACGATCTGTATTTGCGTCAATGCCATCAATTTCATTGATGTAGTCAAGAATCCGTTTGTGTTGATCGTCAATCACATCGATACCAGTATTGTATTCTGGAACCCATTTCATTTTCATTACGACCACCTATAAATATGAAGGACTTATCACGTAAATTTCATCATATAATTAAAGAACTTAAATAAAAATGAAGTAAAAAGGTTGGTTTTAATTGAAATACTGCCATTTATATTGTAATCAATTGTTTTTATTATGTTAATTTATTTAATCCCGAGTATAAAGCTAAGATATTTTTTAATCAATTCAATATCTTAGAAAACACCCTTAATTCAATAAAGTGTAAGATATTCATTTTTATAATGAATATCTTTCATTCAAAATTAATACTGATCTGCACGTGTGACACGTTTTAAAGATGGGTCCAGCCGCTCACGTTCTAAACGTTCAACAACCGTCTTTGCAGCACGAATTGGACGACCATGTTGAAATAAAATCATTTCACCCGGCTCAAATGCTGTCCAAACTTCGTTTTGCGTTAGGGGTTCAGTGGTAATCACGGCAACACGGTCTTCAGGCGTAGTGACTTCACTAAAATCGACTTCAACATCAATATCAATCAACTGTGCAGGCTGAAATGGAAACTCTCGAACCAGCCAATGCAGCTTGGTAATCGCATAACTAAATAGCGCCTGCCCATTCGACAAACAAAAATTAAAGGTGCCATGTTCTGCAATTTTAGGAGAAATTTCTAATAACAGATCAAACACCTGATCGAGTGTAGGTTCGGTATAACCAAAACGTTTCACCATTTGCTCGAGCAAATAGCAAAAGGCCAATTCACTGTCGGTATTGCCGACGGGGCTGAAGCGCCCTGTGAGCTCAGGCTGAAAGCCATGTAGGTCGCCATTATGTGCAAAAATCCACTGTCTGCCCCACAATTCACGACTAAATGGATGTGAGTTTTCAAGATTAATTTTGCCTTGTGTCGCTTTACGAATGTGTGCAATCACATTGCGAGATTTAATCGGGTAGTTTCGGATCAGCTCAGCAATCGGAGACTCTACAGCAGATTGATTGTCGACAAATAAACGACATGCTTTATCTTCAAAAAAAGCGATACCAAAGCCATCACAATGATCTGAGGTAATTCCTGCTCGCTGCGAAAATCCCCGAAACGAAAAAGTAATATCGGTAGGAGTCGCACAATTCATTCCGAGCAGCTGGCACATATCGATCATTTCAGCAGTAAATCTATGATTTCTCTATTGTGCATGACAGTTTTAGTTGTTGTAAATCTAAAATCGGCGCCATTGTAAGAGTTTTTATAATCCAACAGGGCAAATACATTATTTGATCTTTTCAAATCTCACTTAGCCAACTGATAAATAATAAAAAAGCCTCAAAAGAGGCTTTTTTATATCAAAAAATGCTAAGTATCTTAAGCTTTTTTCACATTGGTTCGATTGGTGATTAAAGTCCCCACACCATGATCTGTAAAGATTTCAAGTAATGTTGCATGAGGTACACGACCATCAACGATATGCGCGCTGATTACGCCGCCTTTGACTGCATCTAATGCACAGCCAACTTTCGGAATCATGCCGCCATAGATCACGCCAGTTTCAATCAAACGATCGACTTCTTGGGTGGTTAACCCAGTCAGCAGATTTTTATTTTCGTCTAAAACACCCGTGATATTGGTCAAAAGAATTAGCTTTTCCGCACCCAATGCTTCAGCCACTTTACCTGCAACCAAGTCAGCATTGATGTTATAGGTGTTGCCGTCTTCGTCTACACCTAATGGTGCAATCACAGGAATAAAATCGCTTTGGGTAAACATTTCAAGTACGTCAGTTTTCACACCAACCACTTCGCCAACTAGACCTAAATCAATCTGTTTTACTGAACCATCTTCGGCTGTTTTTTCCATCAATAATTTTTGCGCACGGATCAAATTACCATCTTTACCCGTTAAACCAATTGCACGGCCACCGTGTTTATTGATTAAGTTCACAATCGATTTGTTCACGCTGCCGCCCAAGACCATCTCGACAACTTCCATCGTTGCAGGATCAGTCACGCGCATACCGTCAATACGATCAGACTCACGGCCTAATTGTTTGAGGAATGAATCCACTTGTGGACCACCGCCATGAACCACAATCGGATTTAAACCAACCGTTTTCAGCAGCACGATATCACGTGCAAATGAGCTCTCAAGCTCAGGATCGGTCATGGCATTACCACCATACTTCACTACCAGCGTCTTACCCGCAAAACGTTGAATATACGGCAAAGCTTCCGTCAGGATTTGTGCTTTGTCGATGCCAGTATGTTGATGTGGCATTTGCCTCTCCTTATTGAGCATCTGGAATGTCATGAGCAATGTCTGGATAGTGCTCAACTAACATGGAAACAAACAGATCTCGTATTTCTTTTAAGCGTGCTGATGAGTTGGCATCAAAGCGTAAAGTGAAATACTCACCTGTATTCGATGCTCGAATGATGCCAAATCCATCATCAAAATCAAGGCGTATTCCATCAATTTTACTGATTTGTGCCAGAATTCGCGTAGAATTGGCTTCAACCTGCTTTAAAACTTCCGCTGGATCATGCTGATGCGTACTGACATATAAATCTTCGGTACTAAAGCGCTCTGGATATTTCGCCAAAGCTTCTGACAATGTCAGCCCCTGAGTTTGAATATATTCTAAGACCCTTAAGGCAGCATATAGACCGTCGTCATAGCCACCACCACGACCGTCATTAAAAACATAATGCCCTGCGTATTCACCACCAAAAACCGCTTTGCCTTTAGATTGGGAAATATATTTTCGCAAGAAACTACTGCCCGTTCGAATCATGACAGGCTGCGCATCTAAATCGCACACGGTATCCCGAATCATTGTTGAACATTTCACATCAAATACCACCTCTGCATGTGGTTTTTGAGTCAAACAAATTTCAGCAAATAAACACAATAATCGATCTGCAGAAACGACTTTGCCAGTTTCATCAATCAGCACTAAACGATCACCATCACCATCTAAAGCAATGCCAATATCGGCTTTTTGTAGCTGTATGGCTTGGCGGAGATGGGTTAAATGTTTGAGCTGTGATGGATCTGGAGCATGATCAGGGAAATGTCCATCAGCTTGGCAACGTAATGCCAAAACTTCACAGCCTAATTTATTTAATAATAAGGCTGCACAATGCCCAGCTGAACCATGCATGCCATCGATCACCACTTTAAGTGGTTGCTGTAAATGAATGTCATCTAAAATAAATTTCTGATAGGCCAAACAATATTCAGGCTTGATTTCGTGTGGCTCAATTTCAGTCATCAAATGCACACGTTCCGATGAAAAACAATTTCGTGCTTCGACTGCAACGTGTTGAATCATCTCTGGACAAGGTGGCTCACCTTTGATAATCCACTTGATACCATTATCTGATTTTGGATTATGGCTCGCCGTCACCATAATGCCATTGCCTTGAAATTGTCCCGCAATAAAATACAACATCGGGCTTGAGCAGCAGCCAATAATTTCCGCTTCAAGGCCAGCCTCATGGCAGACTTTTTGAATTATTTTTGCATAGGTTGGACTGGTTAAACGCGCATCATAGCCAATGGCAAGTCTCTTTTGCCCTACATCTAAATATTGTTTGACTAAGCCACAAGCAATTGACTGAACTAAATCAGCATTTAAGAGCGATATTTTCCCGCGAATGTCATATGCACGAAAAATATGTTGCGGAAAGTGACTAAACAGTGAACCCATACTATGTTCTTCTAATTACATCTTTATTAATTAAAAAATCTTAAATTCTATTTAGAATTTAAGCTTTTAATTAAAGGATAAAATCCTGAAAAAAAGTGTAGCTTTTTTATAACAATTTTAGTTAATAATCAATTAATAATATTTAAACACTGATCAAAAACTTAAAATCAATCCAAAAACACCTATTATCTCTAAATTATTTTTTTAAATAAATCAAAACTTTACAATTTATAAAATATCAAACCACGCGTTCATCTATATTTATTTTACTTTTCAAACATTTTTAAACCCCTCTTCCACTCTGTACAAATATAGTAAATTGATTAAATTTAAATCAACAAACAAGGCTCAATTTATTCTTCTCTATTAAAATATAAACCGAGTAATTTCATCAGAATTAAATTTTTCGAGATAAGCCTATAAACGATATTGATAAAAGCCTAAACACTCTAAATATAGGTTTGATTTTTAATAAATTAAAATGATATAAATAAAAACCATCACGAGGATGGTTTTTATTAGCTACTTGATTGTAGGCATTTACTTGTCAACACACTGGATCAAAAGTCTTGCGCTGATTAGTTTTTACCTGTATGACCAAAACCGCCTGCTCCTCGTTCAGTGGCTTCAAACTCATCCACAATATCAAACTGAGCTTGTACAACTGGCACTAAAACATATTGTGCTAAACGCTCACCCGGCTCTAGGCTAAATGCCGTTTGGCTACGGTTCCAAACAGATACCATCAATTCACCTTGGTAGTCTGAGTCAATCAAACCGACCAAGTTACCCAACACGATTCCGTGTTTATGACCTAAGCCTGAACGTGGCAGAATTAAACCTGCAAAGTTAGTATCTTCGATATAAATCGATAGGCCTGTTTTTACCAGAACAGTTTGACCCGGTTCAATTACGGTGGTTTCTTCTACACATGCACGGAGATCAAGACCTGCCGAACCTGCTGTGGCATAAGTTGGCATTGGCCATTCCGTACCTAAACGTGTGTCGAGAACTTTAACTTGAACTTTCATGGTTCATTCCTGTTTCAATAAAACGAATTTCAAAAAATAAATAAAATATTCTACGCTTTAAGCTTTAACGCTTAATCAGCGCGCGTAAATTTTCTAAATAATGCTGTGCTTGCTGTTTAGGATCGATATCCCCTGCCAGCTTTTTCTTGCGGCCTAACCACTCCAATTCATCTTGTGGCAGTTCGTCCAAGAAACGGCTTGGTGTCATTTGTCGCATTTGACCACCGGCTTTACGTTGCTCTGCTAGAGTCATAGTTAAGCCTTGACGTGCACGAGTAATCCCCACGTACATCAAACGTCGTTCTTCCTCGACCGTGTCAGCAGCAATGGAGTTTTTATGCGGTAGAATTTCTTCTTCCAGACCAATCAAATAAACGAATGGAAATTCCAGACCTTTCGACGCATGAAGTGTTAACAAATTGACTTTATCGGTGTCTTCTTCTTCTTGTTGCTGTTCTAACATATCGAGCAGCACCATTTTACGAATCACACTTTCAATGTTCTTTTCATCTACATCTTCAGCGCGGTTTATCAAACTTTGAATACTGCTATATAGCACTTCAATATTATCCAGTTTGGTTTTTTCCTGCGCAGGAGTAGCTGCAGATTCTTTAACATAGTCGATATAACCTGCTTCAATCATCATGCGACGAATGATCGGAACAGGTTCATCATCTTCTAATAATTCACGAGTAAAGGTCGAAATAAAGTCCGCAAATTCGGCCAATTGGGTTGTGGCTTTTTTCGGAATCGCCATGCTTAAGCGCTGGTCACCTGCTGCACTGAGTAAGGATAAATTACTTTCCTGCGCAAATAAGCCAAGCTTTTCCAAAGTCACAGGACCAATCGCACGTTTTGGCGTATTGATAATTCGTAAAAATGCACTGTCATCTTCAGGGTTGATGATCAAACGTAAGTAGCTCATCAAGTCCTTAATTTCAGCACGAGCGAAGAAAGACTGACCACCCGATAATTTATACGGGATCTGCATTTGGCGTAGCTGTGTCTCTAGAGCACGCGCTTGGAAATTACCACGGTATAAAATGGCGTAGTCTTTCCAATTTTTACCGTTCATCAGCTTGTGCGTAATCAAGTCTTTTACCACGCGTTCTGATTCATCATCGTCATTACGACAAGTAATCACGCGGATTACTTCACCATGGCCTTTATCTGACCAAAGCTTTTTATCGAAAATATGTGGGTTATTGCCAATAACTGTATTGGCAGCTTTTAAAATACGACTGGTCGAGCGATAGTTTTGCTCAAGCTTAATCACTTTCAGATTACGGAAATCTTCCTTCAATAAAGCCATGTTCTCAGGCTTAGCACCACGCCATGCATAAATCGATTGGTCATCATCACCTACCGCAGTGAATTGTCCCATGACACCCACGAGTAATTTCACCAAAATATATTGCGCGGTGTTGGTATCTTGATATTCGTCGACCAATAAATAGCGGATTCGATTTTGCCAACGATCACGCACTTCTGCATTTTCTTGTAATAAGCGCGTTGGCATGACAATTAAATCATCAAAATCAACGGCATTGTACGCACGTAAATTACGCTCATACAGTTGATACAAATGCGCAAATTGAACATCTTCTGCTGTTTCACAAGTGGTGTGCGCTTGCTCAGGTGGAATCAGATCGTTTTTCCAATCTGAAATCATTTTCATGGCTTTGGCAATCAGCTCTTTACTTTCTGCACCCGACAAATTGTCACGATGCATTAAATCCATCAAAATGCGTTTGCAGTCATCTGCATCTAAAATAGAAAAGTTATTTTTTAACGGTGTATTTTTTAATTCCAAACGAAGCATGTTTAGCCCGAAGTTATGGAATGTAGAAACCGACAGCCCTTTTGCCTCTTCACGACTCATCAGCTTCGTCACACGCTCTTTCATTTCACGCGCAGCTTTGTTGGTAAAGGTCATTGCGGTGATACGGTGCGCAGGAATACCACAATGCTTCACCAGATAGGCAATTTTACGGGTAATCACCGATGTTTTGCCTGAACCTGCCCCTGCAAGTACTAACAAGGGTCCTTGAGTGTATTTCATTGCTTCAAGTTGCTTGTCGTTCAACTGACTTGCCAGTGACATAGTCTTTCCTCTTATTAATTCGAGGATGATTATAGTCATCTGAAACGATCTTGCCTAATGCAAAATGTATTTTATCGGTCATTAAAAATGCCATAAAAAAAGCCACCCGAGGGTGGCCTTTCGTTTCGAACTAAAACTTATTTAGTTTCGTAAACTGAGATTTCTACGCGACGGTTTTGTTCACGACCTGCAGCAGTTGAGTTATCCGCTACTGGAGAAGTTGAACCGTAACCACGTGCAGTAATACGAGTTGAAGAAATACCTTGAGACGCTAGGTAGTTTTTCACTGAGTTTGCACGGTTTTGAGAAAGTGGGTTGTTGATCGCATCAGAACCTGTGTTATCTGTGTGACCGTGTACAACGATTGCAAGTTTGTTTGCAGTACCGTCTTCACGCAATACTTTAGCAACGTCATTCAACGCAGATTGGAACTGAGATTGAATAGTTGAAGAGTTAGTTGCGAAAGTTACTGATGGCATAACAAGGTTGATCGAACCATCTGGATTACGACCTACGTCAACACCAGTACCAGCCAATTCTTGTTTAAGACGTTGTTCTTTCTTATCAAGAAGAAGACCAGCACCCGCGCCAACTACAGCACCAATTGCTGCTGCTTGACCCATTTTGTCTTTATCAGCATTAGAATAAGCAATACCAGCGCCTAAAAGAGCACCTAGACCAGTACCGATTGCTGCTTTGTCATATTCCATGTTTTGACAACCAGTAAGTGCCATTGCCCCAACTACTGCCGAAATTACTAGTGCACGCATTGCATGCCTCCTTCTTTGTGTTTTGTTGTATGGTTGAAATGATGAAGTAAAACAAATGGCTGAACCATTGATTTTTTGTTAATAATAAAACGTTTAGTTACAATTTGTAATATGAATACGAGATTTATTTGTTAATTCCATCACAATTTCTTCACAGTTCTGCAGATGTCCTTTTTTATTTAATCAACTCGAACTATATTTATTAGAATCAATCATTATTTGGACAATTTCCGCTAGGACTTTTTATATGTCATCTCAAACAAATAAGCAACCGACACTAAAAAAAATTAGCAAAGGACTTACCGTCGGTTCAGTTATGACAGGCAGTACTTTTTTCCATGGTCCTCCTGTACTAGCCCTTGGTCTAACCAAACTCTTTAAAAAATCAAAAAAGGTTGATGAAACCAACATAAAAATTACCAACAGTTGGCTCACGGTCAATAACTGGTTAATTGATCACGTTTTACCCAACACAAAATGGGATATCACCATCGATGAAGGCCTCGACTTAAATTTGCATGGTCGCTATCTCATGACCTGTAACCATCAGAGTTGGGTCGATACAACAGTTAACCAATATTTTGGTTTAACCCGTATGCCACTGACGCGTTTCTTTACCAAATGGGAACTCATTTTCATTCCATTTGTTGGACAAGCTTTTAAAATTTTAGGCTTCCCAATGATGAAACGTCATAGCAAAGAACAAATCGCGAAAAATCCTGAACTTAAATATCGAGATATGGAAGAAGCGCGTAAATCTTGTGAACAGTTATTGAGCCAGCCTTTTACCCTGCTGAACTATTTGGAAGGCACTCGCTTTACCCCTGAAAAGCATGCGCAGCAGCAGTCACCGTATCAAAACCTTCTTAAGCCAAAAGCGGGTGGTTTAGCACTGGCACTCAATATTTTAGGGGATCAAGTTGATGCTCTCGTAGATATGACCATCGTCTATCCAAATGGTGCACCAGGTTATGGCGAATTTTGGCTAGGTGAAGTTCCACGTATCGCCGTGGATTTACGTAAAATTGAAATTCCAACGTGGGTGCATGGCGGCAACTATGAAGATGATGCAGAATTCCGTGAAAAATTTCAGCATTGGGTGGATGAGCTGTGGACGGAGAAAGACCAACTCATTACTCGTATGAAAGCCAAATACTCAGTTACTGAATAATTAAGAAGAAGTTTTATGTCGCAGAACAGCATGCCGCAAAACAAGAAATCTAAATATCATCATGTCAATCCAGACAGTTGGTCATTCAAACTGTTTTTGATTTATGACATATTCATGGTGTTTATTATTGTTTTTAACTTGTTCTGCCTGTGCATGAACTTTTTTCTCATGAGCAATCTTGGCAGTTGGTTCTTTAACAGTATCCACCTGCCCGATGTGCTGAGTTTTTACCGTGAACATTTGCATCCGTGGGTGATTACCACCGAAGCGTGGTTCATTATCTTTTTGATTGTAGAACTGTTGGTGCGTTGGGCGATTGCCATCATCAACAAGCACCATCAGCGCTGGTTCTTCTTCCCGTTTATACATTGGTACGAAATTTTAGCCATTGTGCCGCATTTACGTTTCCTGCGTTTATTTCGCGCGGGCGTGATTGCCTATCGACTTTATGAAATGGGTTATCAGATTGTGCCATCGGCATGGCAAAAGAAAGCTTTGTTTTATTATCGTGTGGTGATGGAAGAACTGTCTGATCGAGTAGTACTGACGGTGCTCGATGGGGTTAGACATGAGTTAAACACCAGTACCACACATAAAGATTTGATTAGCAATGTCGTTCAGCATCACCGAGAGTTATTTACCCAAGTCTTGGCCGAAATTTTGCAAGAAAATTTAAGCAAAGAGCTACGTGCTGAACGTGAATTGATCGCCAAAAATGTCGGAAAAATCGTCAGTCAGGCCATCGAAGACACTCCAGAACTCACGCAGCTATTGCGCTTAGTGCCAATCGTTGGCAGCCGCATTGAACAGCAGATTCAAAGTATCGGGCAACGTTTGGGTGAAAATATTACCCAAGGTTTAATTTCCCCGTTGGCTTATCCCAATACATCGACGGCTCAGAAACCCAATCTATATTTAGACATTTCACAGCGTGTTAGCCGTATTGAAATCGAAAATAATGCCCAGCTGGATGAGTTGGTTCGCTCTGCGGTTTTTGAAAGTATAGAGGCTATTCGTAAGCAAGTGAAAGTAAAACAGTGGCAGCAGATTATGCAGGAACAGGACCAAGCTACAGAATAAACACTTAGTCAAAAATAATTGCGAACTCCGCTAGAGTATTCATGCAAATTGTTCTAGGATTTGCTCTATTTACAACATAACTACTTCGGCACAAAAGTAATAGTTAGAAGTCTCAAGGATTCAATATGGCTGATATACGGATAAAAGGCAAAATGGTCAATGCGATTCGCATTCACCTCGATACCAATGATCATGATGCGATCCGCCAGCAACTTACTCCAATGTTCCAAAAGGCTTTTCCACCCGGAACATTAGCCGTGATTGAAAGTACGGTTGATCAAGAACTAATTGCACTGATTCAACTACTTATTAGTATTGAAATTCAACCGATTGGTGTCACTGAAGGTCCGCTATCGGACCAAGCACGTGCTATCCAATTTCCCGTAGTTCCTGCGGATCGCAAACTACAACAAGTTAAACCGACACGCGAACAAGTGGTTGAAGAGCCCGCGCCTGCAGAAGAAAAAACCGAAGATAAAATTGCTGCAGTCGAAGTACCGACCATTCGTCATGCCACGTCATATCACAATGAAATCTTGCGTACAGGTCAATGTTTAGTCCAAGACCATGGCGATATCATTATTAATGCTGGGATTAATAGCGGTTCAGAAGTAATTGCTTCAGGAAATATACATATTTATGGTAGTGCTCGTGGTAGAGTCATTGCCGGAGCTGGTGGGAACACGGCTGCACGTATTTTCTGCCATTCATTAGAAGCTGAATTGGTTTCAATAGCAGGGACTTACTGTGTCGCTGATGACATTCCACCTCATGTGGTCAAACAGCCAGTACATATTTATTTGAATGACCAGCAAGAGCTAGTATTTGAAGCTTTGCAATTTTAATGTATAAATAATCACCAAACCCCTAATTAAAAAAGGGGATTTAAACCATAACAGGAGTGGATTCGGTGGCGAAAATTGTTGTCGTAACATCAGGTAAAGGTGGCGTAGGTAAAACAACTACAAGCGCATCTTTTGCAACAGGTTTAGCCCTTCGCGGCCACAAAACTGTTGTGATCGACTTTGATGTGGGTTTACGTAACCTTGACTTGATCATGGGCTGTGAACGCCGCGTTGTATATGACTTTGTAAACGTATTGAATAACGAAGCTCGATTACAACAAGCGCTTATTCGCGATAAAGATATTGAAAATCTCTACATTTTGCCAGCATCTCAAACACGTGATAAAGACGCGTTAACAGATGAAGGTGTAGCACGTGTGATGGACGAACTTTCTCAAGAGTTCGATTACATTATTTGTGACTCACCTGCGGGTATCGAACGTGGTGCAATTTTAGCAATGTATCATGCTGATGAAGCGATCATTGTGACGAACCCAGAAATTTCTTCGGTACGTGACTCTGACCGTATTATTGGTATGCTCGACAGCAAAACCAAAAAAGTAGAACAAAACGAAGGTCGTATCCGTAAGCATCTCTGTATTACACGTTTCAATCCAGAACGTGCGGATAAACAAGAGATGTTGACGATTGATGACATTTCAAAAGATATTTTACGCGTACCGACTTTAGGTGTTATTCCTGAATGTAAAAGCGTTCTACAAGCATCGAACGAAGGTAAACCAGTGATTTTGTTTACAGAAGAAGCGGCTGGCCAAGCGTATGATGACCTTGTTGCACGTTTCCTTGGTGAAGAGCGCCCTTACCGTCATATTACGGTAAAACCTAAGGGTTGGTTAGCACGTCTATTTGGAGCGTAATCATGGCAGGATTCTGGAGCAAACTTTTTAGCAGCGACGAGAAACCGTCAAGCGCACAAACGGCAAAAGACCGTTTAAAAGTCATCGTGGCATCTGAAAATGGTTTAGGTAAACGCCTTAGCCAAGACAAGATTGACATGATGAAAAAAGAAATCATGCAAGTGGTAAATCGCTATGTTCGTGGTGTAGATGAGCAACATATTCAAATGTCTGTTCGTTCTGAAGCGAATATTGAAATGCTTGAAATGAATATCAATTTGCCTGAAGAACGTTAATCTGAATTCTGATTAGCCAAGTAAATTGAATCAAGGCAAAATGTGAGGCTGGATCAGTAAAGCGTTGCTTTACCCAGCCGCAAGATGAGAAGCTTTGCTTCGAGTGGGCTGGATTAGTTTTATTCCTTTGTTAGATCAAAAGCTTTGCTTCGAGTAAACGGGATAAAAAAAATAACTTTTGATCCAACCATAAAATGAGTCGCTTAACTTAGAGATGGCGAATAAAACCATTTTACTTGCGTACTCATTTTTGCCTTTTTGTATTTTTAAACCAGCAAGGAGATTGCGATGGCATTATCTCAGCCAGCAACGTTCAACGAAGAATGGTCAGATGAGCGTGTATTTGCCTACCTTACTCAGCTTCCTCCTGAAGGAGTGAATGGCGACTTTCACGTGCTTTACCATGCTTTCAAACATATGCGTCCAAATGACTATGAGCGTCTTTTGACTCAATTCGTTGCCGATGGCCGTGATGTGAACGCAACTAATCCTGAAGGTCAGCGTATTCATGACGTGATTGCTCAATATCCACGTCAAAGCGCAGGTTTCCTCGAAGTATTGGCAAAATTTGCTTAATTTCGAGTACCGAAAAAAAAGCCCGCATGATGTGGGCTTTTTTTATCTTATTTAAAATCAGCGTGATAGTATTTCAGCATGATTAATGCACGATCAACATGAGCAATGGAAACATCAAGCCAAAACCAATGGTTTGTACACTAATAATGGCCGCCATCAGTTGTGAATCGCCCTGATAATAGCGCGTTAAAATATAGGACGATGATGCAGTCGGCAAAGCAAAAAAGACCACTAAAATTATCCGTTCAAAATCAGTTAAACAAAGACAACTACTTATCACATAAGCCAAACTCGGCATTAAAACTAATCGCCCAATCGTATTTAAACTCAGACGACGTACATCTGCACGCATCTGCTGAAACTGTAATGCCGCTCCCACAGACAATAAACCCAAAGGTAAACTCATTGCCGCCAATATTTTTAGCAGCTCGGGTAAACCATTAAATAAGGTGAGACCTGATAAATTAAATAGAACACCGACTACACAACCTAGAATGAGCGGATTTTTCGCGATAGAAATACAGGTTTGTCCAAGCTGTTTAACGCTGATATTGGAAAAAGACAGGACAGAAATGATATTCACCAAAGGAACAGCCACAGCAATCAACATCGCAAACATTTGCATGCCTTCTGAGCCAAACAGCGCCCCCATTAATGACAAGCCAATATAGGTATTAAAACGGATATGACTTTGGATATACACGCCAAAACGCTGCACGGGAATATGCATAAACTGCTTGATCCCCCACAACACGATGCTGATCAAACAGGTGCCCGCAACCAGTACTGTCAACATTCGTGAAACAGTGTTCATATCCAATTGCACGGCTGATACATTCAAAAAAAGCAGCACAGGAAATAAAACGTAGTAATTGAGTTTTTCTGAATTTGCCCAGAATTCATCCTGAACAAACTGTGTGTATTTAAGCACATAGCCCATTGCGATTAATGCAACGAGGGGAAACAATGCGACGACGATATTCATGCTATACGCCTTGAAATAAACAAGCTATTTCATCTTTAACCATTTATGTAGCACAATATAATCCTCATCTAGACTCATAACAAAATGAGCAATTACTCATGGCAATGACATTTTCTCAGCTTGAAATTTTTATTAAAGTCGCAGAACAACAAAGCTTTACTCTCGCTGCTCGGCAACTGGGAATTACTCAGTCGGCTGTCTCTCATGCCTTAAAGTGTTTAGAGCAACATTGGAATGTCAGCTTATTTAGCCGTGAGCAAGGCGAAATAAGCCTGACCCACATCGGTCAGCAGTTATTGCTACATGCCAAAGAAGTCATCAATACCGCACAAATCATGCAGCAAGAAGTGCATGCCGCACATGGTATTCAACAAGGAACGCTGAGAATTGGTTCGTTTGGTTCTTCTAGTTCGATTCATCTGCTTCCAGAGCTGCTCAAAGCGTATCGGGAGCGCTATCCGCATATTGAAATCTATGTCGAAGAAGGTACCGATGCAGAAGTGTCACGTTGGATTTCTGAACGTCAGATTGATGTTGGTTTTGCTGTACTCCCTAAGCCGCAGCTGTTCACTTTCCCCCTAATTCAAGACATTTTCATTGCCTTGATTCCAGATAGTTATTCAGTTTCCAAACACAGTCATTTAAATATCCAAGACCTGCAAAACTACCCCTTTATTATGACCCGTGCAGGCAGCCAGTCCCATGTGGAAAAACTGCTTAAACAACACCACATACAACCTAAAATCACCTATCAAATGTCGCAACTGCTAACCATTTTAAACATGGTGAATTTACAGGAAGGGATTGCTATTGTTGCGGATATGGCGATGCCTACTGAGCTGTTGGCGCTACATCCACATGTGGTTAAACGTCCACTCTTTCCAAATACCCAACGGCAGATTGGACTCGCCGTAAAAAATCAAAAACTCATGAGCCCTGCCTGCAAAGCTTTTATCGAATTGGCCCAGTCCATGTTCTACCAAGATGAGTTCTCAATCTAAAAATAAAAAAACCTGCCGAAGCAGGTTTTTTATTTTAGGACTTAGACCAAAATATCTCGTTTACCATTTGGCCCCATCCCACTGACGATGCCATTTTCTTCCATCTGATCAATAATCCGTGCAGCACGGTTATAGCCGAGACTGAATTTACGCTGTAAAGATGACGTCGATGCTTTACGTGTTTCTAAAACGAAACTAACACATTGATCATACAACGCATCACGGTCTGATCCGCCATCACCATCTTCAAAACCGCGAGATGTCGGCTCTTCATCATAAGGCGTGAGGATTTCATCGACATAATTCGGTTCACCGCGCTCACGCCATGCATCACAAATACGGTTCACTTCATCGTCTGAAATAAACGCGCCATGTACTCGTTCAGGTTCAATTTTACCCGGTCCGAGGAACAACATATCACCATGACCCAGTAAGTCTTCCGCACCACCAGCATCTAAGATAGTACGTGAATCCAGTTTACTGTTCACACGTAGCGCAGCACGGGTTGGAATATTGGCTTTGATCAAACCCGTCACCACATCTACGGTTGGACGCTGTGTCGCCAACAGCAAATGAATCCCTGCTGCACGTGATTTTTGTGCAAGACGGGTAATCATTTCTTCGGCTTTTTTACCCACTTGCATGATCATGTCAGCAAATTCGTCGGCAACAATTACGATCAACGGCATTGGCTGTAAACGTGGCGCACGACTTTGGGTTGCAGAGTCATCTGGCTTCCAAGTTGGATCAATCAGATCTTCACCATTGGCCATTGCTTCTTCAATTTTGCGGTTAAAGTCAGTCAGCTTACGCACTTTCATCAAGGACATCAGCTTATAACGACGCTCCATTTCATTGACACACCAGTTCAATGCACTCACCGCATCTTTCATGTCGGTTACAACAGGCGTTAATAAATGTGGAATATCGTTATAGTTGGCAAGTTCCAACTGTTTCGGGTCAATCATGATGAGTCGCAGTTGCTCAGGTGTGTATTTCAACAACATCGATAGCAACATGGCATTGACTGCGACTGACTTACCAGAACCTGTAGTACCTGCCACCAACATATGCGGCGCTTTCGCCAAATCGGCCAAGACAGGATTACCCGAAATATCTTTACCCATCGCCATACTAAGTAAGGCATTTGGATCACGGTATGCCGGCGTTTCTAACAGCTCAATAAGACGAACCATTTCACGTGAACTATTTGGGACTTCAATCCCGATATACGGTTTACCCGGAATAACTTCCACCACACGTACAGAAGCCATAGACATCGAACGCGCCAAGTCACGTGAAATATTGGTGACTTTAGACGCTTTCACACCAGGTGCCAAGTCAAGTTCAAAACGTGTTACGACTGGTCCCGGCTGTGCCTCTACAACTTTGGCTTTGACATTAAACTCTTGCAGTTTAATTTCTAAAAGTTCAGACAAGCGAGACAATTGCTCTGCAGTGAAATTGACTTTCTTGTTCGGATCAACCGGATCTAAGATTTCCAAGCCCGGCAAAGTCGGTAAATCCAAGCGTTTTTGTGCCACTTGCATCGCACGTGACATTGGACGACCAGAGGCATCGGTTAAAGGCGCATCAAAGTCAAAATCATCTTCGAGATCTAAATCGATGTCTTCAGGCTTACCTGCTGTTTCTTGCCACACTTCACGGAAAGCATCTTTATTCGAGCTGATTAAGGCTTTTTCATCGTCAGATACAAAAGTCTGTGGCTGCGTATTGATTTCAGCACGAACCAAAGGCGTTGATTGCGCATAACTACTGGTTGTACGAACCGGTTGTGACTGTTCAATTGCTTGCTCTGCTTCTTCAACCAGCAAATCATCGAGATCATTAAATTCAGCTTCAGCACTGATATTTTTCGGTGTGGTGAGCGTTGTCGTTTGTGCAGCTGCCCCACCTAAACCTGCAACTGTGGCAGCAGCACCTGTAGCAAAATCATTTGAATGCGTTGCAGGACTTTCACTTTGTGCTGTATTAAATGGGCTATGCACATCAGTCGCTGTTTTACCATTTGGAACAGCGGCTAACAGCTCATCGAAGATCTCATCATCATCCCAATCCACTGATTTTTTAGCAGGTTGCACCGCTTCTGTCGGAGAAGTCGAATGCACATCCGCTGCTTTGTTGAAATATTCAGTTTGATTGGCAGGCTGCTCTTCTTCTGCAGCTTTCAGTAAAGCATCAATATCTTGTTTGTGCCGTTGGTCATCATTTGAATGCAAGGCACGCCAAACCTCTCCCGTCGCAACAACACGTTGTTGATCTTGCTCAAGCTGACGAACTTTCGCCAAAGTATGTTCAAAATCTTCATCGGATGGTGTAGCAGTCTCCGGCGAATTTACCGTAGATAAAAGCTGTGCATTGCCTTCTTTGTCTGCCCATTCTTTATCGGCAATATCATCAAATAAACGTTCAGCAACACGATCACGTACCACAGGATCGACATCGACCGCATGATGTTCGTCGGCTGGTGTTACAGGTGCAACCACTTTTGATGCATGCGCAGCAGCACTATCTTTTTTAGTCGTTGGTACTGTACGGTCAAATGCGGTATCGCCTTCAGGCACATTGCGATAGAACAAATCTTGCAGATAAGCTGGTGTGGATTTCATGGTTGCCCATGTCTTATTCCACTTGATGCCAAAGGCCAAAGTGAACAACATGATCCAAAATGCAATAAGAAATATTGCTGCACCATAGACCGTTAAAATTTGTTCAAGACTTTGACCCAGTTCATAGCCAATGATCCCGCCAGATGCATTTTCTAAAGTATCTTCAGGGACATTCCAAAACAGGAAAAGTAAACTTGAAGTTGCCAGTAAAATAAAGAACTGAGCGGCATAGCGAAATGGACGGTTTAAAAAACTACGTGGCCACCAAACTTGAATTGCTTCGAGAAATAAATAGACAGGTATCAGCAGACTTGCCCAACCTAAAAATCCATAGAGTAAGTCAGCTATCCATGCACCTGCGACGCCGCTGGCATTTGAAACTTGCTGAGTATCACTGGATAAATGCATCCATCCCGGATCAAATGGCGTATATGTGACTGTTGCAAGGAACAGATATATCCCAAATGAAACAAGGAATAATGTCATTATTAAGCGCTGTGCATATGCACCCGACACCGCTGTCATATACGTTCCTGTAACCAATTCTTCATGAATGTTTTTGTCATTACCCACAACAAAAATGGGCTGAATCTAAACCTGTTATTATGCACCTGTTCAATAAAAAAGATGCAAGATAATTTAAGTATAGTTGTTAACTTTATTCTATATAGCTCAAAACGATTTCGATGATCAATAATATCGACTTTAATCTCACACAATCGTTTCAAACTTTGACGTATAATTCCACAAATTATCATATAAAAAAAGGATTCTACGGATGAGCGCTCGTCACTCACGTCTAATTATTTTAGGTTCTGGTCCTGCAGGTTATAGCGCTGCGGTATACGCTGCCCGTGCAAACCTGAAACCGACACTCATCGCAGGTATTCAATTAGGCGGTCAATTGACTACAACGACAGAAGTAGACAACTGGCCAGGTGGTGCAGAAGGTTTAACAGGCCCTGCCCTAATGGAACAAATGCAAGCGCATGCTGAACGTTTTGGCACAGAAATTGTGTATGACCATATCAACGAAGTAGATCTCAATGTTCGTCCGTTCGTGCTTAAAGGCGATATGGAAGAGTTTACTTGTGATGCATTGATTATTTGTACAGGTGCAACTGCACAATATTTAGGTCTTGAATCAGAAGCTGCTTTCATGGGTCAAGGCGTGAGTGCATGTGCAACATGTGACGGGTTCTTCTACAAAAACCAAAAAGTTATGGTTGTCGGCGGCGGTAATACTGCTGTGGAAGAAGCGCTGTATCTTTCAAACATTGCTTCTCATGTCACTCTTGTACACCGTCGTGACACTTTACGTTCAGAGAAAATTCTGCAAGATCATCTTTTTGCAAAAGAAAAAGAAGGTAAAATCAGTATTATTTGGAATCACCAAGTGGATGAAGTCATTGGCGATAACACCGGTGTGACTTCTGTACGTATTAAATCTACGCTAGATGATTCAACTCAAAATGTTGATGTCACTGGAATGTTTGTGGCGATTGGTCACAAACCAAACAGCGGTATTTTTGATGGTCAATTGAACCTACGTGATGGCTACATCCAAGTTCAAAGCGGAACTGCGGGTAATGCAACACAAACGTCTATTCCGGGTGTATTTGCTGCGGGTGATATTGCCGACAGCATTTACCGTCAAGCCATTACTTCTGCAGGTTCAGGCTGTATGGCTGCACTCGATGCTGAAAAATACCTTGATGCACTCGGTGAATAATCTTTTGCTTAAGTCATTTGCTTAGCTAAACAGTTTTAAAAATTAGCCGACCTGATGGTCGGCTTTTTTATGTATGATAAAAATCCGTGTAACTCAATAAGAAGCTTGGCATGCCGATACTCCCTCCTTCTGAATTTACTTTCCCCGATCCAGCTGAATGCGATCCTGATGGTGAAGGCTTAATTTGCATCGGTGCTGACCTCTCTCCTTCTACATTGTTTGAAGCCTATAGCCATGGTCTTTTCCCGTGGTTTAGTGAAGGTGATCCGATTTGCTGGTGGTGTCCTGAACCCCGCTGCATTATTCGACCGCAGGACTATCATCCAAGCAAATCGTTATTACGCAGCATGAAAAAAATGGACTATAAGATCACCATTAATCATGCGTTTGAAACTGTGATTCGCTCATGTTCATTGCCACGTAGTTATGCCAATGAAACATGGATTTCAGAAGATATTATTCAGGGATATTCTGCGCTGTTTGAAGCAGGCTATGCTTATAGCATTGAAGTTTGGGAAAATGAGACCGTTGTCGGAGGACTCTATGGCGTCAATATTGGCCATGGCTGCTTTGGCGAGTCTATGTTTAGTACACGAACAGATGTCTCTAAAATGGCGTTTTACACCTTAATGCTCATCGGGCAAGAGAATCAGTTGCCATGGATTGATTGCCAATTGGTCAACGATCACCTCTTAAGCTTAGGTGCGAGTACACTTTCTCGCCAACAATACCTTAATTCGTTACAAGATGTTGTTAAACAACCCTCTATCGATTGGAAAAAGTATCAGGACAGTGTATTTTCAAGTAAAACAATAGCGCAATGGGCAAGTCTCAGCGCATGACAATAAAAGAGGGATATTACGATGAATTCCTATCAACCGAAGTCCCTGTTGAACGAATTACAGTACTACATCACGCCTCCGCATGATTGTAGCTACTTAGAAAATAAATCTGCTCGGATGGTCTTTCTTGATCCTGTCCATCGTATTGATGTGGTCACGTTATCTGAACTTTCCCGCATGGGTTTTCGTCGTAGTGGGGATTTTGTCTACCGCCCTGAATGTCATCTTTGTCGTCAATGTCTATCCTCACGCGTGCCTGTTCTTGAATTTCAAATGAACAGCGTGCAAAAAAAAGCGTGGAAACGGAATCAAGATTTAACGGTGAAAATTAGCCGTCCTCAAGATGCCGATGCAAAGCATTATGCCCTGTACGAACGCTATATCAATGAACGGCATGCTGATGGTGATATGTACCCACCTAGCCAAGATCAATTTGAAAAATTTTTAATTAATAGCTGCACTGACAGTTTCTTTTTAGAGCTATGGTTGGATGAGCAACTAATCAGTGTATCTACCTGTGATCCACTCGATGATGGTATTTCAGCGGTATATACCTTTTTTGATCCTGATGAAAGCCGTCGCTCACTAGGGACTTTTGCCATTCTGAAACAAATCGAGCATGCACAAAAGCTTGGATTGCAATATGTCTACTTGGGCTATTGGGTGCCAGATTCGCAAAAAATGAATTATAAATCTCAGTACATTCCACTGGAACTTCTGCTTGATGGACAATGGCGTCGACTCAATCGACCACTGACCCAAGAAGAAATTAGCCAACTGGGGGATTCCCTGATGACCACCTTACCTTCAGGTTGGAATAATCCTATTATTAAATAAAAGGGATCAACAAAAGATATTCAATAAAAAAGCATTCGTTTATTCACGAATGCTTTCTTTAAATCTGATGACGCTTCACCGCTTTTATTTAAATAAAGCTGCAAAATCATCAATACAAGCCTTCACCATAATAATGGCGTGCTCACGAGTTCCATCGGCATTTGGATAATAATTCTTTCGCAAATCGATTTGATGAAAATCCGCTTTTTCATATAAACGGATCGCAGGTTTATTACCTTCTCGCACTTCTAAGAAGATTTGAATGGGGTTATTTTTGAGTAAAGCAATAGATTCATCGAGCAATTGAAAACCTAAGCCTTTGCCTTGCTGGCCCGGATCGATCGCCATCAGCAATAAATTTGCTTCATCTAAAACGGGTTGTAAAATGCAAAAACCTACAACTTTTCCTTGTCGCTCAATCACCGTACTTTGATAGGCAGCAATCGATTCTTGAAATTGTTTTATAGTCCAAGGATGGCTTTGTACACGGCGCTCGATATCGTAAACCTGCTGTACATCAGCGTCTTGCATCAAACGAATCATCTTCGTTTATCTTTCTATGGCTAGGGTATGCGCATTATAAAAAGTTTGTCTCTAAAGTTGAATAAAAAAAAGAGCGATTTACATCGCCCTTCTCAAAAAGTCACCACAGCGCTGTGATTAGAGCCCCAAATAAGCTTTCCACGTTTTTAACAAACCTGAAGTATCTAAATCATTCGGGTGAAAACCAGGTTTAAAATACATCAGCATTTCTTTACCCATACCAGTGATGATGCCTTTTGAAGGGCTATAACCATAGGTATAAATATCTTTTAATGCTTCAAAATTAAGCTTGTTATCTTCTTTTAATAAACGAGCAACAAAGTAGCTTTGTACGAAGAATAAAGTCACCATTGCGCCAATCAATGAACCTGTACGGAGTGCGTAGGCCTTAATTCCCTGACCAAAGACACCTTCAAAAACATCATAAGCCACGGCTTTATGTTCATTTTCTTCAATCGCATGCCACAACCACATATTTTTCATGGTTTCATCTGTCATTAAAACTTGAATATGTGGGTTAACCAATAACTGTGAAGCAATCGTTGCAGTGAAATGCTCAAGTGCCGTAGTTGCGGTTAGATCCACCATTTCTTGAGTAATACCAACAGGTTTACCAATACGTGCAAAGACTTTGCGCACGCCTTGGATAACTCGACCCGTTGCCTTATCAAGCGTTTCTACATCATGACCGTATTTTTGTGCAGAAGCATTGAAGCCTTCATGCTCTTGCGTATGCATGGCTTCCTGACCAATGAAAGCACTAATTTCTTTTTGTAAGGCTTCATTGTTTGCGATCGCTGGGTGTTTACGTACGGCACGCACACTATCAATAAAGAACATTTCACCCGCTGGAAATAAAGCAGATAATGCGGTCATAAAATGTGTCAAACCAGCTGAGCCGTTCATCCAATACTCTGGTACTGCATCAAATTCAAAATTCATGCGACGTACAGGGAAACTTGCACCTGCTCGATTAGTAATCTTTACTTTAGCGTTCATGCCTAACTCCTTTTTGAGTTATTAAATACTCAAACTTTTTATTGGTTTTCTTGAGTTCATATTACGGTTTTATTGAAGCGTAATTATTTCAGTTAAGGACAGTGAATTATCACTAAAGGACAGCTTTAAAAAATATTGTCAGACAATTTCCCCTATCACATTGAATAAGCATAAAAAAAAGCGCCTCAAAGAGGCGCTTTTTTACACACATTTAGTGATTATGCAGTTACTTTAGAAACTACACCAGCACCAACTGTACGGCCACCTTCACGGATCGCAAAGCGTAAGCCAGCGTCCATTGCGATTGGGTGGATTAATTCTACTGACATTTCTACGTTGTCACCAGGCATAACCATTTCAACGCCTTCTTTAAGCGCGATCGCACCAGTTACGTCAGTTGTACGGAAGTAGAACTGTGGACGGTAACCGTTAAGGAATGGAGTATGACGGCCACCTTCGTCTTTAGAAAGTACGTATACTTCTGCGTCGAATTTAGTATGCGGTTTGATTGTACCTGGTTTAGCAAGTACTTGACCACGTTGAACGTCTTCACGTTTAGTACCACGTAGAAGAACACCACAGTTCTCGCCCGCACGACCTTCGTCAAGAAGTTTACGGAACATTTCTACGCCAGTTACAGTTGTTTTAACTGTATCTTTAATACCAACGATTTCAACTTCTTCGCCTACTTTCACGATACCAGTTTCAACACGGCCAGTTACTACTGTACCACGACCTGAAATTGAGAATACGTCTTCGATTGGCATAAGGAATGCTTGGTCGATAGCACGTTCTGGTTCTGGGATGTAAGAGTCAAGAGCTTCAACAAGAGCAACTACAGCATCTTCGCCGTATTGACCAGCTTCACCATTAAGCGCCGCAAGAGCAGAACCACGGATTACTGGAGTGTCGTCGCCTGGGAAGTCATAAGTAGAAAGAAGTTCACGAACTTCCATTTCTACTAATTCAAGAAGTTCTTCGTCGTCAACAAGGTCGCATTTGTTTAAGAATACAACGATGTAAGGTACACCTACCTGACGAGAAAGCAGGATGTGTTCACGAGTTTGTGGCATTGGACCGTCAGTCGCAGCACATACAAGGATCGCACCATCCATTTGCGCAGCACCAGTAATCATGTTTTTAACATAATCGGCGTGACCTGGGCAGTCTACGTGAGCGTAGTGACGGATTGGAGAATCGTATTCTACGTGTGAAGTATTAATTGTAATACCACGTGCTTTTTCTTCTGGTGCAGAGTCGATTGCAGCGTAATCTTTCGCTTCACCACCGAATTTTTTTGCACATACAGTTGCAATTGCAGCTGTTAAAGTAGTTTTACCGTGGTCGACGTGACCAATTGTACCCACGTTAACGTGTGGCTTATTACGTTCGAACTTAGCCTTAGCCATGAGATCTTCCTTTTTAAACTACTCATGCAGGGATACTGCATGAGCATTTGGTTTTTAACTATGAATTAGTTTGGGCTTATAGTAATCGAAAGATTACTCGTCGTCACCTTTTTTACCGCCAGATTGGAACTTAGCGATGATGCCTTCAGCCACGTTACGTGGTGTTTCAGCGTATTTAGCGAATTCCATAGAATAAGTCGCACGACCTTGAGACATAGAACGCATATGAGTTGCGTAACCAAACATCTCAGAAAGTGGAACTTCTGCACGGATAGCTTTAGTACCACCAGGTAAATCGTCCATACCTTGAACAAGACCACGACGACGGTTTAAGTCACCCATGATATCGCCCATGTAGTCTTCTGGAGTTTCTACTTCAACTTTCATGATTGGTTCAAGCAAGATAGGATCTGCTTTCATGAAACCGTCACGGAATGCGTAAGAACCCGCCATTTTGAACGATAATTCGTCAGAGTCGACGTCATGGTAAGAACCATCGAACAATGTCGCTTTGATGCCAACCACTGGATAACCAGCTAGGACACCATTCTTCATACGTTCTTGGATACCTTTGTCAACCGCACCGAAGAATTCTTTAGGTACTACACCACCTACAACTTCTTCAGCGAACTCGTAATCTTTGCCAGCATCTTCAGCAAGTGGTTCTAAACGTACGTATACGTGACCAAACTTACCTTTACCACCAGTTTGACGTACAAACTTACCTTCTTGTTCAACTGATTTTTTGATCGTTTCACGGTAAGCTACCATTGGTTTACCAATGTTCGCTTCAACGTTGAATTCACGCTTCATACGGTCAACAATAATGTCAAGGTGAAGCTCACCCATACCAGCAATAATTGTTTGACCAGATTCTTCGTCAGTACGTACGCGGAATGAAGGGTCTTCTTTCGCCAAACGACCTAAAGCAACAGACATTTTTTCTTGGTCAGCTTTAGTTTTAGGTTCAACCGCAAGCGCAATTACTGGCTCTGGGAATTCCATACGCTCTAGTGTAATTACATTGTTTTCATCACATAATGTATCACCAGTCGTAGTATCTTTAAGACCTACACATGCTGCGATATCACCCGCACGAATTTCTTCAATATCGTGACGGTCATTTGCGTGCATCTGTACGATACGGCCAACACGTTCGCGCTTCATTTTAACTGGGTTATAGCAAGGGCTACCTGCTTTAAGCACACCAGAGTAAACACGTACGAATGTTAAGTTACCTACAAATTTGTCGTTCATGATTTTGAACGCAAGCGCAGAGAACGGAGCATCATCAGACGCTTCACGAGAACCTTCAGTTTCGTCTTTGTCGTCAAGGATACCTTTAATCGCCTCGACATCAGTCGGCGCAGGTAAGAATTCAATTACAGCATCCAACATACGTTGAACACCTTTGTTTTTGAACGCTGAACCACAAAGCATTGGTTGAATTTCATTCAACAATGTACGTGCACGTAAACCTGAAACGATTTCTTCTTTAGTTAACTCACCTTCTTCAAGGTACTTGTCCATGAGTTCTTCTGATGCTTCCGCAGCAGCTTCAACCATGTTAGTACGCCATTCGTTAGCTAGTTCAACTAATTCAGCAGGGATTTCGCCATATTCAAACTTCATACCTTGAGACGCTTCGTCCCAGATAATCGCTTTCATTTCGATTAGGTCAACAACACCCTGGAAGTTTTCTTCTGCACCGATTGGAACAACGATTGGCACTGGATTACCACCAAGACGTGTTTTAACTTGTTCAACAGCACGGAAGAAGTTCGCACCAGTACGGTCCATTTTGTTCACGAATGCAATACGTGGAACTTTATATTTATTTGCTTGACGCCATACAGTTTCAGACTGAGGTTGTACACCACCTACAGCACAGTAAACCATGCATGCACCGTCAAGAACACGCATAGAACGTTCAACTTCAATAGTGAAGTCTACGTGTCCTGGGGTATCAATTACGTTAATACGGTGCTGTTCGAATTGGTTACCCATCCCTTTCCAGAAGCATGTTACTGCCGCTGAGGTAATAGTAATACCACGTTCTTGCTCTTGTTCCATCCAGTCTGTAGTTGCAGAACCTTCGTGAGTTTCACCAAGTTTGTGACTCTCACCTGTGTAGAACAAAATACGTTCTGAAGTGGTAGTTTTACCAGCATCAATGTGCGCAGAGATACCAATGTTACGATAACGAGAAATTGGGGTTTGACGAGCCATGATTTCTAGCATTCCTAAATTTTGTTGTTTAAAACAGGACGCTTTAAGCTGCATAGCAACTTAAAGCGATTCGATGACAAAACAGTGACAACTGATTTGTCACCCTCCTGAATAGGGGCTGTTTTATCCGCTTAGAAACGGTAATGAGAGAAGGCTTTGTTGGCTTCAGCCATACGATGCACATCTTCACGTTTTTTGATCGCTGCGCCTTTACCTTCAGCTGCATCAAGCAACTCACCAGCAAGACGTAAAGCCATAGTTTTTTCAGAACGCTTAGCAGCAGCATCTACTAACCAACGCATAGCCAAGGCAGTACGACGGGATGGGCGTACTTCCATAGGCACTTGGTATGTAGCACCACCAACACGGCGTGCTTTTACTTCGACCATAGGACGAACTTTTTCAAGAGTAGTCTCGAAAAATTCAACTGGGTCTACTTTAGATTTTTCTTGAACGCGGTCTAAAGCACCGTAAACGATACTTTCAGCAATAGATTTTTTACCATCTTGCATTACGTGGTTCATGAATTTAGCGATTGTTTGGCTGCTGAACTTAGGATCCGGAAGGATTTCACGGGCAGCAACTACGCGACGTCTTGGCATTTTAATACACCTAATAAATATGACACTTCAGGTTACTCCAGCAGGTGCACAAAGTGTCATGTGCTTTCGCTGGCCTTACTATACGTCGCTTGGAATTTTCACAAAAAATGCAGAAATCAGACAAGCGAGACGATAAAGGATTGCAGTTCTAACGAACTAAGAAGTTAATCTTTTCAGATTATTTCTTAGGACGTTTAGCACCGTATTTAGAACGAGACTGGTTACGATCTTTAACACCAGCACAGTCTAAAGAGCCACGAACGGTATGGTAACGTACACCTGGTAAATCTTTAACACGACCACCACGGATAAGAACAACACTGTGCTCTTGTAGGTTATGGCCTTCACCACCGATGTAGCTAGAAACTTCAAAACCTGAAGTTAAGCGAACACGGCAAACTTTACGCATTGCTGAGTTAGGTTTTTTAGGTGTAGTTGTGTAAACACGTGTACAAACACCACGACGTTGTGGACAAGCCTTCAACGCAGGAACTTTAGATTTTTCAACTAAAGTTGTACGACCCTTACGGATCAACTGATTTGTTGTTGCCATTTGGCAATTCTCCCGTTAATAAAAAGCCCCAAAAAATACTACTTTTTGAGGGCATGCAATTGTAAGCGAAGACTTAAAATTGGTCAACAATATACGATCATCGAAAACATTTATTCATCGTGAGTTGCGCAAATTTTCACCCACAAATAAATAGGTTATTTTTCAGAAGAATCTGCTGATTTTTTTGTAACTTTATCTACGGCTGCTGTTTTGGCTTTACGCGGCTTAGCTTTGGGTGCAGCTTTCGCCACAGGGACATCATCATCCTGTACAGCTTCCAACACATCAAACTCATCTTTTTCAGCTAAAGCAGGTTTTTGCGCAGCCACGGGTGCATGAGGCTCAACAACTTTTTCTGCGAGTGCCTCCAAACCTTCTGAGACTTTTTGTTCCTGCGCTACCGCCACTTCGGCTGCATCAGCGGTTTTAGCTTGTGCTTTTTTAGTGACTTTTACTGCGCGGATACTCTCGTGACCTGCAACATCTATGGTCTGATCCAATACTGGTTCAGCCAAATCGATATCTTTCGCCTTAATGCCTTCTAGTAATTTAGGTGTTGCTTGAGCAAGCAACTCAAGAGAGCGCTCATAGGCATGTAATGGTGACAAGGTGATATCTTGATGCTGCAAAATATATTGGCGCGCATTAGAAAAGACCTGCTGTGCCTTCTGATTCACTTCATCCACCAAACGGCGACTATACACCACACTTACACCAGCACTCGCCACAGGAGATAACCGTGATAGCTGGTTTAACAGTGAAACTTTTGGCATTTGATTGAGCCATGCCCACTTGAACTGACCATTTTCATCCAGTACATATTTTTTCAATGCTGCTGCATCGGTGTCCGAACCCACCAATTGCTGCAACTGATGCAAATCACTATTTTGCAGCGTGCTACTCAGGGCTTTAATCGCCATAAGCAAGGTTTGTTTTTCTGCAATTAAACTCAGGTCGACCTGTTTAAAAATAAACTGAACGATATCTTGATCACTTTCTTTACTTAAGTCGAAACCATAAGAACGTCCAACTTGATAAATCACTCGCAAAGTCATAATCAGTGACGCAGGGATATCAATACTTGAACCGATGACACCTGTCGCACCAGTTAAAGCCCCTTGAATTGAAGCAATCCATTTATTTTGCTCGCCCAAGGCCTGACTAATGCGACGTGAACGATCGACATCTTGTGTCAACTCTTCTAAATCACGCACCCCAGCTTCATCAAGCACCGCATCTACAGATGAAATATCCGAACTAAAATGATTCAGTCGATCAAAAAGATAGTCAGAAATCTTGTCGCTAAATTGAGGGGCAACAAAATTGGCTACATTATTTACGGTATTAAAGTGTCGACCGAATAATTGTCTAGAAACATTCGGAACGTGTTCACGCAGAATTTGCTGCGGATTATCATATTTTTTCACATCAAATACGCTCGTCTGACGTGACTGACCTTCCAAGGTTTGACCATTTTTTTGTGGTTGAATGACCTTAGTTACAGATTCGGGTGCAACATGATTGATAATAGACACCCCAGTAGAACTGAGCTTTTTAGCCACTCCAAAGGCGTTTGAAAGCAGACCAGCCGTTGGTTTATTATTCGTTTTCGCCATTCCCTACCCCATTCAGACTATTCTTGAAATTCTTGATAAATACTAGGTGTAGTCAAACTTTATCACAACTTGAATATGTATCTTATAGTTAAGTTTTTTGCTGCATCGTTGCAAATTAGCTCAGTCAAAAATAGGCATAGGATTTGCCATAAGAATTCAAAAAGCTTTCTGCTATCATTATTCCAATCAAATTATATGAGTTCGTCTATTTAGAAAGTTTCCTTCGTATACTTTCAATAGCTTGCTCACACACTACCTATAAAGGATCTGTAGATGAAACGTGTTGTAATCACTGGTATGGGCATCAACTCATGCATTGGTAATACATTAGAAGATGTCACTCATTCTTTGCAAAACGGGATTTCTGGAACACGTTTCAACCCAAGTTATGCTGAACTTAATTTTAAAAGTCATGTCAGTGCGGCTGCAGAACAAAACTTTGACGGTATTGACCGCCGCTTAAAACGCTTTATGGGCGTATGCGCAATGTATGCATACAACTCAGCTTTGGCTGCAGTAGAAAATGCAGGCTTAACAGCAGAACAAATTGGTGGTAATCCACGTTACGGTATTGCTGGTGGTTCAGGTGGTGGTTCAACTGCATCTGTTGTTGAAATGAAAGAACTTCTAGACACTAAAGGTGCACGTAAAGTTGGTCCATTCTTTGTACCACGTAACATGACCAACACCATTACCGCAAACGTGGGTGTTGCATTTAAAATGCAAGGTATTGCACACACCATTACTAGCGCATGTGCAACATCTGCAGATGCCATTGGTTATGCATACAATTTGATTCAATTAGGCAAACAAGACTTAATGCTTGCCGGTGGTGGTGAAGAAGACCATTGGTCACAAAGTCTTTTATTTGATGCAATGGGCGCACTTTGTTCAAAATATAATGACACTCCAGAGACTGCTTCACGCCCTTACTCTGCTGACCGTGACGGTTTCGTCATCGCAGGTGGTGGTGGCTTCGTTGTACTAGAATCTCTTGAACATGCTCAAGCACGTGGCGCAAACATTTTGGCTGAAGTTGTCGGCTATGCAGCAAACTCTGATGGTGCTGACATGGTTGCACCATCTGGTGAAGGTGCGACTCGCTGTGTCCTGATGGCGCTTGAAGAAGCAAAACAACACGGCGTAGACAAAATTGACTATGTAAATACACACGGTACGTCTACTCCAGCAGGTGATGTCACTGAACTTAAAGCGATGGAGCGTGCTTTCGGTGAAGGACAAGTTCCTCCACTCAGCTCAACCAAGTCGATGACTGGTCACAGCCTGGGTGCTGCAGGTGTACAAGAAGCGATTTATTCTATTTTGATGATGCAAAATGACTTTATTGCACCAAATATCAACGTGACTGAACTTGACGAAGGTGCAAAACCTTTTGATATCGTACTTGAAAAACGTGATGCAAAATTGAATACTGTGATGAGTAACAGTTTTGGTTTTGGCGGTGTAAACGCTTGCCTCGTTTTCAAAAAATGGGAAGCATAATATAAAGTTTGCTGCTTTGGCGCTTCGGTGCCAAAGCACATACCCACCGCCCTTTTAAGGGTTAATATATGGATGCTCCATCAGATGCTTTCCTCTGGGTAAAAGCATTGCATATCATCGCAGTTGTTTGCTGGTTCGCAGCGCTATTTTATCTCCCTCGCCTTTTTGTCTACCATGCTATGAGTGAAGATGCTACGAGTTATCAGCGCTTTCAAATCATGGAACGTAAGCTATACCGCGGCATTATGTGGCCCGCTATGATTGCTACACTGATCACGGCGCACTTCCTCGTCGATTGGGGTGATGCAACTCGACACTACCATGAAGCGCTTTGGTTCTACCTAAAAGTAGGATTGGTTGGACTATTGGTGATTTATCATTTTGTATGTGGTTATTACCGTAAAAAGCTTATCGAAAATGCACATTATAAATCGCATAAGTTCTGGCGTTATTTTAATGAAATGCCAACTTTGATTTTATTTGCAGTGATCATTTTAGTGGTCGTGAAGCCAAGCTTCTAAACGACTGTAAAAAAGCCCCTACTCATTGGGGCTTTTTTATTTCTATACCAAAATGTTTATATACAAAAACTACAACTGCACACAGCTATCTAAAATATTCCAATTGTGTGCTCTAAATTGCTCACGCGGATACGGCACCTCAGCACACAGCATACCCTCCTTCTTAAAGAAACGTCGGCCGTGGCTATTTTGATTCAACTGCGTTAAATCAGTCGCACCCTGATTCAACAAATTAAAAATCATAATTCGATCATTCAAAATGTACCCTGCAAGCACATAGCGCTCCCAAGGCACCCCCTCTATATTGGACAAAGTATTGCCCAAATAGTTTTTGATATGCCAAGATGAATACTGTCCCTGTTTTTGACCAGCCTGCATCCTAAACGAATCATAAGAAAGCTCAGATAGCTGTGCCGCCTCTTCATATTGCTTAAACAATTGATTTGCAGTTTGATTTGGCAAATACAACCAATACATCAACGAGGTATTCCAGTCCGATAATTGCTGCACCTGCTTCAACACCGCATATACGCCATAGGCTTCCAATTGCGCTGCTGAGCGCAAACTTAACTGACTGGCACTTAAAGGCTCTAAATAAACAACTTGTCCAGTCTTTAATTGCTCATTACGTATAATTCGAACATAACGTGCCAGCCAGCTTTGAATCAGCATCCTTTCAACCAATGAGATCGGGCGCTCAAGCATCTGCTGCAATCTTTGATATTCAGCCATATATGCATCCAGCTTATCCTCTTTATTTAACGCAATATTGATCTGATAAAGGATCGCCAACTGATTTAAATACTTAAAGTCTGGATATGCGGAATTGCTCGGCATACTTAAACTGCGGTATTGGTCTGCATGCTGCAACCATGTATTAAAGCGCTGCAACGGCACCTTTTCTTGCTGTATCAGCGCACCGAGCACCTGATGATGCTCAACAACAAATGCGCTAGCTGCCTTAGGATCATCGACCAGCAATTGCTGAAACTCCGCAACTAAATTCGTCTGTTCTTCTGACCACTTTTCACGTGTTAGCTTCGCATTCAATGGCTGGCCCAATACATTCTGATGCTCTTGCCCCAACAAACTAAATGCCCAATCTTGATGATAACGATAGCGCCCAACATTCAATGCCGAAAACCGATCTGCAGCATTCAGCCCAAGCAAGTTAAAATACGGCTCTTGTGTGTAATTTGAATGATAAGAAATTTCAGACTGCTGCCACTTGAGCACCCGAGGATCAATACGCTCATCCCACCGCAGCCAAAGACAAAAACACACAACAATTGCAAGCAACAGCAAGAAAATAAAGATGATTTTTTGTTTCATTGATTTCTTATTTTGAATTATTTCAGCCGTATTATATTCAACTCCACCATTCACGCATACAAAAAAAAAGCCATCACAAGATGGCTTTTTGTTTTAAACGCAAATATTTATGCAGGAATACGAAGCACCTGACCTGGGAAAATGTCATCGGCATTTTTTAACAAAGGACGGTTCGCTTCAAAAATTTTATTGTATTGATTTGCATCACCATAAAATTCTTTAGAGATTTTAGACAGGTTATCTCCCGACTTAACAGTATAGAACTTACTTTCAGGCTCAGGACTCGTCACTGTTAACTGATCATCTACTTGTGCCACATGATCAATATTCCCTACTGCTAAGATAATCTTTTCACGATCTGCTTGGCTTTGTACCTGACCTTTCACTGTTGCTAGATCTGAAGTCCCGTTATAACTCACAGACAAGCCAGTTACAGGTAAGCCCAGTGCTTTGATATGACCCAATAACTTATTGGCAATTTCTTGTGCAGATGGTTCAGAAGGTGTTGCTGGCGCTGCTTGAGGCTCTGCTGGCGCTGTATTTTTTTTACCAATACCTTTTACAAAATCAAAAAGACCCATGTTTTTCTCCGTTGTTTTTACTGTTTTAAATCATTTAACTATTGTTCAAACTCTATTCTTATAGCTAAAAAATAACCGCTTTTGAGTTGTTGTTGGTGACAGAAACGTAAGCTAATGTAAAAACAAAATATTCGGCATAAAAAAGCCACCGAATGGTGGCTTTTTAAATCAGCATCGCTGAAATCTAAAATTAACCTAGTTTCTTAGAAACGTAGTCAATTGCAGATTGTACAGTAGTGATTTCGTTTGAGTCTTCATCAGGAATAGTGATGTCGAAATCGTTTTCGAAAGACATAACTAATTCAACTAGGTCTAGAGAGTCTGCACCTAAGTCATCCATGAAAGAAGCTTCATTTTTGATCTCGTCTGCTTTAAGACCAAGTTGTTCAGCTACTGCTTGTTTTACGCGTTGTTCGATATCGCTCACAGGAATTCTCCTCATTGCTTGTGGCGTTTTTAATGCCGTTAGTTTAATTGAATCTAAATCGTTTTGAAAGTTTATACTTGAGCGCTTAGCTCATGTATAAACCACCATTTACATGTAATACAGTTCCGGTAATGTAACTTGCCTTTTCAGAAGCAAGAAAACTTACGGCATTTGCGATATCTTGCGGCTCACCTAAACGGTTTAAAGCCACTTGATCACTCATCTTTTTACGAATTTCTTCGCTTAACTGTTCTGTCATTTCTGTTGCAATAAAGCCCGGAGCCACTGCATTTACAGTGATTTGGCGGCTTCCCATCTCTTTTGCAAGGCTGCGACCAAAGGCCTCAATCCCTGCTTTTGCAGCAGAATAGTTTGCTTGTCCTGGGTTAGCAAAATGTGCAACCACAGAACTAATATTAATAATTCGTCCAAAACGTGCTTTGGTCATGCCCTTTAAAACACGTTTAGAAAGTCGATAAACGGCTTTCAAATGAATGTTGAGAATGTCATCCCAATCATCTTCTGACATACGAAGTAACAAATTATCTTTGGTAATACCCGCATTGTTCACTAAAACCAATACAGAACCAAAGTTTTGCTCAATGTCTGATACCAATGCATCAATTGCAGTTGCATCACGTACATCTAGAACTTTACCCGCACCATTTTCAGCAAAAGCAGCAGATAATTTTTCCGCACCCGCTTCTGAAGTTGCAGTACCTACAACAAAATAACCGTCTTGAATCAATTGCTGAGCAATTGCTGCTCCAATCCCTCGGCTCGCACCTGTTACTAAAGCAACTTTGCGTTCTTGTGTCATGCAATTTTCCCTTCTGCCACTAAAATGGCATTCAGTGCATCTTCCATACGACCTTTCGTGTCGAGTGGGAATGCTTTTTCAATATTTGGCAAACGTTTTGCGAGATTCGCAAGGACATTACCCGGACCACATTCAGCAATGTACTGAATACCTTGGTCTTGCAAATACTGCATGGTCTTTGTCCACTGTACAGATTGGTATAACTGTGCAGTTAACGCCTGACGTAATTGCGCTACATCAGTCGCGATTTCAGCGCCTACATTTTGTATTACAGGTATAGTAGGCAGCTCAATGGCAGTTTGTTCCAATGCTGTCGCAAACTGTTCAGCAGCAGGTTTCATCAATGCACAATGCGATGGTACAGAAACCGGAAGTGCGATTGCTTTACCGCCATTTTCTTTAGCAGCAGCCATAACCGCTTCAACCATGGCTTTATCGCCCGCAATGACAACTTGACCTTGTGCATTGTAGTTTGCAGCATCTACTGAACCTGGGCCTTCTGCTTGTGCACAAAGTTCAATCACTTTAGCATCATCTAGACCCAAAATTGCCGCCATTGCACCTTGACCTTCAGGTACAGCACTTTGCATTAACTGACCACGTAGGTTCACCAGTTTAACGGCATCACCTAGGCTCATCGCACCTGCAGCAACCAAGGCGCTGTATTCACCTAATGAATGACCTGCAAGGTATTTCGGTGCAACACCACCTAACTCTAACCACACACGCCATAAAGCAATACTGGCAGTCAGTAGTACAGGTTGAGTAAATTCTGTTTGGTTTAACCCTTCACCACTTTGCGCAATTTGCCAAAGATCAAAGCCAACTGCTTCTGATGCTTCTGCAAATGTTGCTTGCACACTACTAAACTGTTCTGCAAGTTCAGCGAGCATGCCGACTTTCTGTGACCCTTGACCCGGGAACACGAATGCAGTTTTAGTAGCTTGAGCTGCTTGCTCGAGTTGTTTAGCAGACATAAAAAATCCTTTATCAAGACTGGTGAATTTATGCTATTTGGACATTTATTCAACACAATCCCATGTAAGCTTGTTTCAGGGACGGAAATTTAACACTTAATTTTTGTCTTGGTAATTGCCAAATGCAACAAAAAATCGGTACAAAAAAAGGGAGCTTAACGCTCCCATTTTTTCTACTAAGCTTGACGCTTAATACATCACCAATTATTCAGCAGATGCTTTAGCGAATAATTGACGACCACGGTAGATACCATCTTTAGATACGTGGTGACGACGGTGAGTCTCGCCAGTAGCTTGGTCTACAGTTAATGCATTCTCGGTTAAAGCGTCATGTGAACGGCGCATGTCACGGCGAGAGCGACTTTTACGGTTTTGCTGAACGGCCATGATGGCTCCTTACAAAGATCGAAAAAATGGATCAGAACAAATTCGATTGTCTTATACTCAAGAGTATAACACAAAAATTAGTTAAGTTTACCCTTCAAACCTGCCAAAACATCAAACGGGTTGTCCCGTTTTTCTTCAACAAGCTCTTCAGCGGCAGGTTGATGCTTATGTTCACAAGCGTCATGCTTAGGTGACAAAGGCATCAACAATAACAATTCATCCTCTATCAGTGAGAGTAAATCAGCAGTCGCAGGCGCATCATATGAACCTTTGGTTGTTGCTTCACTTTCACCTAAAACGATGAAATCAGCATCCTCATCCAAGCGCTCTATCAGTGACTCGTCATCTACAAGAGCTAGATGAAAACTTGAAACAAGCGGGATCTCAACAGTATCCAGACAACGCTGGCATTCCATTGGAACATTTGTTTCAACATGACCATCTAGCCATACAATGCGATGATAAGCATCCATTGATAGCTTACAGTCTATGTTAATCAATTGATCATCAATTGATCCAACAGCTTCACGAGCAATACGAACAAAGCGAGATAATGGCAGTGTTCCTGACCATTTAAAGCCCTGTTCAGCCCATTTAAACGGCTCAATCTGTGCCGGAAAGGTATTTGCTGACATAATTAAGGCGGCAATTCTACAAATTCATCAGTACTCTGTCAAAGATTAAGATACAATTTTGTACTTATTTAGACAGACCATTTGGGTAACTTAAGTTATGCATCTGTTGCAGCCGCAAACAGAAGTGAATATTTCATCACTTATGAGCACAATTTCAACGCTTGATTCTGACATTTCAACCGACCAAGTGCAACTCTCGGCTTGGGAGAAACTTTCCACAGAAACAGAACACGTCGATTGGCTCATCTTACACTTTAATCATTGGTTTTCCCACCTGAATGTGAGCTTAGTGAAAGGTGACTTTGAGCCCGAGTACTTTCCTGCTGATTCAAACGGCCCTGCCCGTATTCAATTTGCTCATGGTTATTTCAATAGCGCTTTGCATGAAATTAGCCATTGGACTATTGCTGGTGATCAACGCCGTTTACTTCCCGATTTAGGCTATTGGTATGCACCAGATGGTCGTAACAAAGAACAACAAGCCCTCTTTGAACAAGTTGAGATTAAGCCGCAAGCGATCGAATGGTTATTTGCCAAAGCCTTTGGACGTAAGTTTCGTGTATCACTTGATAACCTCACCGGTGAAGGAGGAGATGGCAGCAGCTTTAAAGATAATGTCTATGCACAATTACAGGCTTATTTTAAAGGCGAAGCCAAACTTCCACGCGATGCTTGGCGCTTTATCCAATGCATTTGTCACTGTACACGTGCTGGCAAAATGTTACAGGCGAATGAATTTCAACGTGAAATGCTTGATTAAATTATACAATTTGACTGCATTTCACATTGCACAAAGCAAATAGACCGCGACATAATGTCTAGAGCTTTTAATAATAAGAGGAAAACGACATGTTGCATTTAAGAATACATCCGGAAAATCCTCAACCCCGTTTAATTACGCAAGCCGTTGAACGGATTCGTGCCGGCGATGTGGTGGTTTATCCCACAGATGCCGCCTATGCCATCGGTTGCCAGATTGGGAACAAAAATGCCATGGAACGCATTGCCCAAATTCGTCAGCTCGATGCTAAACATCAATATGCGATTATTTGTGCAGATTTATCTGACATTGCCACGTATGCCAAAGTCGACAATGCCATGTATCGTTTATTGAAAAATAACACCCCTGCGGTCACCACCTTTATTTTGCCTGCGACCAGTGAAGTTCCTCGCCGTTTAATGCATCCTAAAAAGAAAACCATTGGACTGCGCATTCCGAGCAACCCGATTTGCCAATTATTACTCAAAGAACTCGGTGAGCCGTTATTAACATCGACCTTAATTTTACCGGGTCAAAAAGAACCGATTGATGATCCTTACGAAATTGAACTGCAAATCGGCAAACGAATAGATGTATTAATTGATGGCGGTTTAGGTACTTTAAATACCACTAGCGTTGTAAACCTTGCAGGTGAATACCCTGAAGTGATTCGCCGCGGTGTCGGTGATGTCAGTGCATTTGAATAGCGTGTACTGTTAAATACATACTGTAACCAATCAGAGGCTCAGCATGTAATATACGTCTGCTTAAAACTCGGTTAATGCACCTTTCGATAAAGGAATCGACCTGATGACTTTATTTCAGATTTTACTCAAGCTCCAAAATGCGACAGACCTCAGTGTCTCCGAGCAAAGCAGTCTCAATCATTTTGCTATATATGCCACTGAGCCGTGGACTTTAGAATCCACGGCTCAACTGAGGGCAAAAGATGAAAATTTAATTTCACCAATAGCGACAACACAGCCGCAAATTTTTCGTTATTTTCTGCATGCATCAACGGTCAAATCACTGTTTAAACGTAGAGCTAATCAAAACCTCTGCTCGCAAGCGCAGTGCCAACTCATCATAGAATTTGCACTTGAACAAAAGATATGACTAACAGGCTCAAAGCCTTGAATAGTGGTTTTTGCTCAAGCGCAATAAAGCTGCATAAATTCTTTTAAGTGAATTTTTTGTTGTCCCAGCTCATCAAAATTATTTGTATCGAGCCAAGCTGCATAAGCTTGAGACAACATTGGCCAATCCTGATCTAACATCGCAAACCAAGCGGTATCACGGTTACGACCTTTCACAATCACATGTTGACGAAACAACCCTTCAAATTGAAAGCCAAAACGCAAAGCAGCGTTTTTCGAAGGCGTGTTCAAGTCATCACACTTCCACTCCACCCGTCTATATCCCGCTGAAAAGCATGCTTTTAACAATAGATAAATGGTTTCTGTTGCGGCGGTTGATCGCTTCATTAAACTTGAAAAAAAGACATTGCCAATTTCGATGACAGCATGTGCTGGGCGTACATTGAGCAATCCAATCCACCCTACAATGGCATCACCGACCTCAATGACATAATGCATCGAACCGGTAAAATGAAAGGATTGCTGAAAATAATCACGCAATTGCTGCATGCTTTGAATTTGAGAATAAGGCAAATACGTCCAACAGCGTTCATCAGGTTCTTGTTGTACTGTCTGCCATAGCCGCTGTAAAAGACTATCATCAAGCTGATCGGGTAGCATCGGAATAAGTCGAACAGATTGCCCCACTTCGGTTTTACATCTGAACTGGCATAGTTCAAACTGCGCCAACGTCATCCCTACGGCCTGACCCCATTGATTATATTGTTGTGGCATAGCTAATATTCTTTTAGTCATTTCATTCAATTCATTTCATGATAGACGCCCATCACCCAGATATCACAGCTTAAATGCGCTCACGGATTGACGAGTGTATTTTTTATAATTAACACAAGATGTGATCGATATCACAGCTTTAAAATTTTACATGTGTATAAATAAAGCCTATTCCCTATAAATTTTATGTTTTTTACCCAATTCAACCGTTCAGTAATTTCTTTAAACGCATTTTTCCATTACACTATTCCTTATAACTTTTGTGCTTTTACTTTCGATGTGAGATCGAAGTGAAAGCTGTCTGCATGCCTTTGAAAATTCGCGTGGCCTATAATTGCAATGAACCAAACTGTCCATAATTCTATGGAAAATGCTCCACACATTCGCGTTTTGGATGAGTGGCAAGAAGCTATTCCAGAAGATTTGTACATTCCACCCGCTGCATTTGAAATTCTATTAGAGCATTTCGAAGGACCACTCGACTTTCTGATTTACCTGATTCAAAAAAATGGCTTCGACTTATTACAAGTCGATATTGCTCCAATTGCATCCCAATATTTGTCCTATATGGATGCAATGAAATCGCTAGATATTGAATTAACCGCAGATTATATGGTGATGGCAGCTCTATTGGCCGATTTAAAATCGCGTCTATTATTGCCAAAACCTAAATCGACCGCGGCACATGAACAAGATCCTAAACAAGAATTGATTGACCGTTTAGAAACGTATTTGCGCATCAAACAAGCTGCGGAAAGATTAGGTCAAATGTCGGTGTTGGATCGAGATACTTTCGATACCAATGTCAGTTTAGGAACGATTGTCGAAACCAATGATGGTTATGACATTCAATTACTTCGTGATGCCATACTCTGTGTTTTTAATCGACCAGAACCGGTTACCCACCAAATTCTACAAGAACCTGTCTTACTCGAAGAACGTATTGCTTATATTGAAACTAAGCTTGAGTCAGGTGAAGTATTAGACTTTGCGGACTTACTCAAACCAAGCCAAGGCCGCATGGGTGTTGTCGTGACATTTATGGCCGTGTTGGAACTGACACGCCAACAAAAAGTTCAAATTGTCGCATCAGGTGTAGAAGCACCGCTTGCAATTCAGGGAGCACGTGCATGAACACTGAACTTAAACAAATGACTGCGGTGTCTTCAGAAGATAATCTGCATGAAATTTTGATGCAGCTTGAAGCCATTATTTTTGCCAGTGAAGCGGCGGTGAGTATTGCCCGTTTAAAAGAGGCTTTCCAAGACCGTTTCAGTAAAACCGAATTACGCCAATATTTGCAGCAGCTTTCAATGCTGCAACACGGCAGATCAATTGAACTTGTTGAAACCGCTCAAGGTTTCCGTTTTCAAGTACGTGCAAAATATCGTAATATTATTGCACAGACCTGGCCTGAACGACCAACTCGTTTATCGCCATCCTTGCTCGAAACTCTTTCTGTCATTGCTTACCATCAACCGGTAACCCGCGCAGATATTGAGCAAATCCGTGGGGTGACCAACAATAGTCAAATTTTACGTACGTTATTTGACTGGAACTGGATTAAAGAATCTGGTTTTCGTGAACTCCCAGGACGACCCGCGTTGTTAGTTACAACGCCTCAATTTTTAAATGCTTTTGGTCTAACCTCTTTGGGCCAATTGCCTCCCCTGCAGGATGCCAAGGAAGCTTTTATGGCCCTCGATGCGAATGCACCGAAGTCATAAATAGGTGAACTGTTGATGATAATTTCTAAGGTTATGCTGTCATGAGTGAAAAATTGCAAAAGGTGCTCGCACGCGTTGGTTTGGGTTCTCGCCGTTATATGGAAGAAGTCATTGCCGCTGGTCGTGTGAGCGTAAATGGGCAAGTTGCCGAAGTGGGTGAACGTATTGAACCGGGTGATGAGCTTCGCATCGATGGTCGTAAAGTTCAGTTCCAAATTGAAGACGAAATTCGTCGCCGTGTGTTGATTTACTATAAACCAGAAGGCGAAATTTGTTCACGCAATGACCCTGAAAACCGTCCAACGGTATTTGAACAATTACCTCAAATTACCGGTGATCGCTGGGTAATGGTAGGTCGTCTAGATATCAACTCTACAGGTCTATTGCTGTTCACAAATGATGGTGAACTGGCGAACCGTTTAATGCACCCTTCTAGCGAAATCGAACGTGAATATGCCGTTCGTGTTATGGGTGAAGTCACTCCTCAGTTAAAAAACAACATGTTACAAGGCGTTGTTTTAGATGATGGCCCTGCAAAATTTGAGTCATTCTCTGAAATTGGTGGTGACGGTATTAACCGTTGGTATCAAGTGGTCGTAAAAGAAGGTCGTAACCGCGAAGTTCGTCGTATTTTCGAATCTCAAGGCTTAAAAGTGAGCCGTCTTTTACGTACACGTTATGGTTCAGTAATTCTGCCACGCGAACTACGTACTGGTCGCTGGATCGAGCTAGATAAACAAGATATCGACAACTTAACCAAGTCCGTTGAGCTTAAACCACGTCAAGGTACTGGCCTGTTTGGCATGGCGAAACGTCGTACTGAACGTATGCAAGATAAACCAATGGCAGCACGTCGTGGTGGTTACTTACGCCAACAACGTCGTGACAGTGACGAAAACCAGCCACAACAAAGCAATGGTTATCAAGACAATCGTGGCGAACGTCGTACTGGTGGTACTGAAGGTGGATTCCAAGGCAATGGATTTAATCGTTCAGAGCGTCGCAACGACGGTTTCAACAATAACCGTAATGATCGCAACAGTGAAAACTTCGGTAACCGTGAACGTCGTAACGACAATTTTGGCAATCGTGAGCGTCGTAATGACTCTGTGCCAAGTCGCGCATTTAGCGGAAACAACAAAGGCTTTAAGAAATTTTAATTTCTTAAGTATAAAAAAACCGCTCATTTGAGCGGTTTTTTGTTTCTTTATACTGACGGAATCAACACTGACGGAATCACTGGAACATCAATCCATAACGCCTCTGGAAAGTGTTTGGCTAAATATGCTTTTAAATATTCAGCAGTATCTTTAGAAATCAATACATCTTGCGATTCATCATTTAAATTATAAGCCAGTGCATAAAGCGCCAAGCCACGACTTTTTAGTGCTTCCAAACTTAAAATCGTATGGTTAATGCTGCCCAAACGCCCCGAAGTCACCAAAATAACGGGATATTGCTTCTCTACAACATAGTCGATGGTTAAAAGGTCCGTAGTCAATGGCACCATCAACCCTCCCGCACCTTCGAGTAAAACGTTGTCATATTTTTCAGTTAAACGTTTTGTCGCGTATTCAATTTTAGCAAAATCAATGTCACGTCCATCGAGTTTGGTGGCGAGATGTGGCGACGCAGGATAACTAAATATTTCAGGCATCGTAAGTTTGGTTTCATCTTCGACCAACAACCTCGTACCCATAATTTGACGATGTTGTTCTATATCCTCAGAAATATCGACATTGCCTGTTTGGATCAACTTTTGCGTGATCGTTCGCGCCCCTTGTTCATTCCATATTTTAGCCAAATAGCCTGTGGTATATGTTTTACCGATGCCTGTGTCTATTCCACTGATAAAGTAAATTTGAGCCACTTATTTTTTCCTTACAATACATTGGATGGGATGATAGGTCAGCGGATACTGAAAATCCTCTGAATCAGGAGCATGTACAAACTGTGCATAATCCAGATAAAACTGTTGCAAAGTGCTTTTTGTCCAGCGATGTTGTGCCGTTGCAGTCACTCCCGTTGCCTTAATATGCTGAAGCACATCGCGGGGATGCTCAAAATACAATTGCTGTACCTCTTGCTTCATCATGACAAATTCAAAACCACAATCCATCAAAAACCGTTGCAGCAGATGAATTTCAAAATAATCCAAACCGCAGCCCGTCAGTTGCTTCATTTCACGCAAATTTTCCGTACCAAAACTGCTGAATACAAAATATCCTTGTGGCTTTAAAGCTTCATATATTTTGCTAAACAACTGCGGTAAATCGGACATCCACTGCAAAGCAGAACTTGAAATAACCAAGTCTAAGTTTTGCGGAAGCGCCTGCTTTTCAATATCACCCATCAGCAGATGGGTATGGGTCTTTTGCAAAAAGGTAGCATCTTGCAAAGTGACGATATTTTCAGACAAGTCATTCAAATATAAAGTATCAATTGAACAATGCTTTAACACTTCCTGCGTGAACATTCCTGTACCGCAACCAATTTCCAAAGCCTGATGCCAATGTTTTTTCCCGACATACTGATCCATCAGTCCTGCCAGCTCTGTGCAGATTCTTTTTTGAACCACAGCCTGCTGATCATAGGTCAACACAGCTTTAGAAAAGCGCTGCTTAATTTGAGATTTATCCAGCATCTTACTCTGCCATTAGTTGCTTGATTAATGTATGCAGCTCTTCTTGACCAATGTTGGAAGTCAAAGAGATGCGTAAGCGCGAACTATGCTGCGGCACAGTGGGTGGACGTACAGGCATGATATAAAAACCTGCTGCTTGCAAAGCTTGAGCCTTTGCTACAGTTTTATTCGACTCGCCAATAATGACGGGCACAATATGTGATGTAGATGGACAATCAAAACCTTTGTCTTGCACAGCTCGCTGCAAACTTTGACTGATTTGCTGTAAATATTGACGCTCTGCTTTTAAATTTAAAACATTCTTGAAGATAAAATCTGTCCACGCCATACAGATCGGGGGCTGTGCGGTACTAAAAATCAACGGTCGCATCGAGTTAATCAAATAGTCACGAATAATCGAATGACAGATGAGATACCCCCCTATTGAAGCCAGTGCTTTACCAAATGTCCCGACTAAAAGATCAATATCATCCATCACTTGATATTGTTCAGCACAACCTAAACCTCGCTCACCGCGCACACCAATGGCATGCGCTTCATCGACATACAGCATGACTTTGCTAAATTGCCTTTTGATCCGTACCAGTTCAGCTAAATCTGTTTCATCACCATCCATGCTGAAAATCGATTCAGTCACTACAATGATCCGCTCAAAAGCCTCATTTTCATGATATCTGCATAAAAGCTGAGATAAATGTGCCAAATCATTATGGCGATAGCGCACATATTTCGCAGTTGATAAGCGGATGCCATCAATCATACTGGCATGAATCAACTTATCCGCCAATATCAAGGTTTTACTGTCTGCCAGTGCAGGTAAAATCCCGATATTCATGTGATAGCCGCTGTTAAATAACAGTGCTGATCGGCCATGAAAGGCATCACTTAATGTTGATTCAAGTTGCTCATATTCTGGAAAATTCCCCGTCAGCAACCGCGAAGAGGATGAACTCATCCAACGCTGTGCGTTCGGGGTTTCATCAAAAAATTGTTCACGTAGATGTTGGTTTGAAGCCAAACCTAAATAGTCATTTGACGCCAAATTCAACATTTTGTGATCATGAATACTAATGTAACGATCGTGCTGATGATTTGACGTGAACTGACGTAAGTTGCCATGCTGTTTCAGCTGATCAAGCTGCTCTGAAAAATGGTTGAGCAGATTCATGCTGGCTGCTCCATGTTTTTCACCACCTCAACCATGTGTTCTAACAATGTTTTTAATTCATGCTCAGAAATAATATATGGCGGCATGACATAAACCAGCTTACCGAATGGACGAATCCAAATGCCACGACGGACGAACTCCTGTTGTAGCGTTTTCATATCGACATTAAAGGTCAATTCCACCACACCAATAGCACCAAGTATTCGCACATCTTTGACATGTTCAAGCGATGAAAGTGCTGGTAAATGAAACTTCAATTGTGTTTCGATACGTCGAATATTCGCTTGCCAATCTTGAGAAAGCAGCAGTTCGGTACTTTTTACTGCGACCGCACATGCCAACGGATTTGCCATAAAGGTTGGGCCATGCATAAACACACCCGCTTCGCCTTGGCTGATCGTATTCGCAACTTTCTGCGTAGTCAGGGTTGCAGACAAGGTCATATAACCGCCTGTCAGTCCTTTACCAATACACATAATATCTGGCTCAACTGCGGCCCATTCCCAAGCAAAGAGTTTTCCTGTTCGCCCGAAACCTGTCGCGATCTCATCGAAGATCAACAAGATATTGTATTTTTCGCAGAGTAATTTAGCTTGACGTAAATATTCAGGATGATAGAAACGCATACCTCCGGCACCTTGCACGATCGGCTCTAAAATCAGGCCTGCAATCTGCGCATGCTGTTCAGAGAGAGTCTTTTCTAGCTCAGCAATATCCGCCTGATTCCACGCTTGGTCAAAGCCAACTTGCGGCGCAGGAACAAAAATTCGATTTGGTAAACTTGGGCCAAAAATTTGATGCATCCCTGTCACGGGATCACACACAGACATCGCATTCCAAGTGTCGCCATGATAGCCAGAACGTGGTGTGACAAAATTAGTTTTATTCGGTTGATGTAAAGATGCCCAATACTGCACTGCCATTTTCAAGGCTACTTCGACAGCAACCGAACCTGAATCGGCAAAGAAGATTTTATCTAAACTGGGCGGTGTGATTTTTAACAGTAATTTAGCCAGTTGAATCGCGGGATCATGCGTCAATCCACCGAACATGATATGTGACATCTGTTGCAGTTGATCGGTCACAGCCTGATTTAACTCGGGATGGTTATAACCATGAATCGCACACCACCATGAAGACATACCGTCAATCAATTGACGACCATCTTCAAGCTCAATCATCACCCCTTGCGCACGTTTCACTTTAAACGTTGGAAGGGGCTGAGTCATCGATGTATAGGGATGCCAAATATGCTGCTGATCAAATTGTAGATCGGTTAAATTGGCCATCCCTCACTCCATGTATCAGGCTTAAACATCAATGTGGCAAGATGTTAAACCCACGGCAATGAAAAATAAATTGCCATAAAGCCCAGCTAGTCAGAGATTTGTTCTATTTTCTTTAAATATTGGCAGATTTTGCAACTTATGACTTCAGATTGAAACAATGGAAAGCCATGTGAGCCGGAAACCAATTCTGTCTCCAAAAACTTTGCAGCTAAATTACGCAATAATCGCTCAACTTTGTAACTAACCAAATAATCTTGCTTAGCAAAAATATGGTATTGATGACCTGTGTAATTTTTCAAGATACTGACATTATTGAGCTTCTCCAAACAGTTCAATCCAGCTCGAAGCACATCTAAATTTTGCGCTTGAATCAAACTTTGCAAGGTGATGAAATCTTGCTTGCTGCTATCAGTGCCCTGACAAACCATATAACCAAACTTTTTTAGGGTCGAAATTGCATCCTGCTCGAAAGATTGTTTGAAGCTTTGAAAACTGACTTGATCCATCGCAGCAGGCCACTGTTCATCAGCCACAAAACTTGGATTTGAACCTAATGTGATCAGCACTTTCTGTTGTTGATATTTTTTTTGAATTTCATCTACCAAAATCGTCGCCAATTGACCACCAAGAGACCAGCCAATAATCACATCAAATTGCTGCGCCAATTCAACTTTCTGTTCGAGCACTTCTAGATTTAAGGCATCAAAAATATTCCATAATTCGACCTGATAACCTTGAGCGATCAATGCCTGCTGTAAAGGAGCAAGTAATTTACGACCGCCGCCCCAGCCAGTAATAAGTAAAATATGTTGATTCAATACAAACTCTAAAATTAAACGATTCCACATAGTATAAAAGTTCAAAGCAAGTTTGATAGTGGCATTTCAGCACATCAACCGATTTGCCAAAAGACATTCGCAATCGACTTCAATAAATATAAAATCAGCCAGCCTACAGCGCTTTAAAATTTGCTAAGATCAGATAAAGAACAATATAAACTGATGCTCTATGAAAGTTTCTTCATTGCTAAAAATCTGTTTCATGACATGTGCTTTAATAGCAACTACCCAAATCACAGTTGCTGAAACATCAATACTCAGCACCAGTCAAAACAAACAAAAACAATGGGTAGGCACACCCGCACCCAACTTTAAATTACAAGATCAAAACGGAAAATGGCACGAACTGAAGCAATATCAAGGGAAATGGCTCGTTCTGTACTTTTATCCCAAAGACAACTCACCCGGTTGTACAGAAGAAGCCAATCAATTTAAAACCCTATATCCACAATTTTTAAAAAGTAATGCGGTTGTTTTGGGTGCAAGCTTAGATGATGTTGCATCACATCAAACGTTCTCTAAAGCACTCGGACTTCCCTTTCCAATTCTTGCCGACCTCCAACATAAGCTGGCGACACAGTTAGGTATTGTACGAAACTTAGGGATTTTGAAAGTTGCCAAACGTGAAACCTTTCTGATTGATCCGAAAGGCATTATTGTTTATCACTACACCAGTGTGAATACACAGACACATGCGGCGCAAGTCTTGGCAGATATTAAAAAACTACAACAATAGTTTTCATGGCCCAATAAAAAACCCAGCAGAAGCTGGGTTTTTTGGATATTTTTTAAATTACATTTGAGACTGAATATAGTTTGGTAGACCAATAAGTTCGATCAAACGCATTTGCTTTTCAAGCCAGTAAGTATGATCTTCTTCAGTATCTGACATTTGCTGACGGAGCATATCACGGGTCACATAGTCACCCTTTTCTTCACACAATTTTACGCCTTGTGCAAGTTTCTCACGAACATGATATTCAAGCGCCAAATCCGCTTTTAAACAAGTCACAACGTCTGTACCGACTTCAATATCATCACGATTCATATTCGGCGTTCCTTCAAGGAACAATACGCGCCGAATCAATGCATCTGCATGTGAGCCTTCTTCTTGGCTTTCATGATCGATACGTTCAAAGATTTTACTTAAGCCCCAATCTTCATACATACGGGAATGAATTAAGTATTGATCACGAGCAGCCAGTTCGCCACCGATCAGCATATTTAAGTAGTCTACGACTTCTGGATTGCCACGCATTTTCTTCACTCCATACCCTTTTCAAATATTATGGACAAGTTTCAAAATGAATGCAAAATATAATTTTTGTAAGTTTATGATTTATATAAAATTTAAATGATAAACATACGCATTTGCAGTTCAATTCCGCGCATTTTTCACATATAAAAGAAGCCCTTGCAGAAAATTTAAGGCATTTAGAACACGAAATAATCAAAAATCGCTGGATGCTGTTTTTTGTAACAATTAACAATGCGTCTTGTTTAGCAAAAATATCTCCTGATTGATTCAACACACTGAGCTTATCGCTATGGGAAACTTTATATTGATGCCCTATGCATTGCTGTCAAAGACAAGGCGAAAATCTCCAACGAAGACAGACTTAAGCTGAAGTCCAACGTGCATTCTTCCACGCTTGCTGTTGCCTTAAATCTAGAAAAGTCCAAGCGACAAAACGGCTTTCTTTTTGTCCCTGCGTCATTTTAATGGTTTTCACATCCACTGCGCCGCTCTTCGCTAAGGCCTTTAAAAGCACGGGCAATGTTGTTTTCTTGGAAACCAGCGTACTAAACCAAAGGCATTGCTCAGCAAAATGAATACTCTCTTGCACCATTTGGCAGACAAATCGTTCTTCACCACCATCACACCAGAGTTCGTTCTTTTGACCACCAAAGTTCAATACCACCTTGGTCCGATTAACTGGCTTACCCAGTTTTCTTAATTTTTGCGTTGCTGTCGCGTTGGCTTCATCTTGCGAGGCATGAAATGGTGGATTACACATGGTCAAATCAAAACGATCTGAAGGTTTAATCACACCATTGAAAATATTGCTCGCTGTCTTCTGCAATCGAATCTGAATCCCTTTACGCAGATTCGGATTGGCCTCCACAATAAATTGAGCACTTTTAACCGATGCAGCATGTATGTCTGAGCCGACAAATTTCCAACCATAGCTCCGATGACCAATGATCGGATAAATACAGTTCGCGCCAACCCCAATATCTAAGACTTGAACGGCGTGTCCAGTTGGAATCTGCCCTTTATTGTTTGCACTCAACAGGTCAGCTATATAGTGGATATAGTCCGCTCTACCCGGAATAGGTGGGCAAAGATAATCTTGAGGAATATCCCAATATTGAATGCCATAAAAATGCTTGAGCAATGCTTTGTTGAGCATTTTCACAGCGTGCGGATCAGAAAAATCTACCGATAAATCATTATATTTATTTGGGCTGACAAAAGGCGCAAGTTCCGGACAACTCTTGATTAACTGCGGAAAATCGTAACGACTGCGATGCAGATTTCGTGCATGTAGTTCCGATTTTTGTTGCGGAAAAGATTTCTTTGCTTGCGCCATATGAATGCCAATAATCAACGGGAGAACAGAATCATCTGATAAGGCAGGATCTATACCTGCAAATTAATCGATATTGTACGTGAATTTAACTGACAATGACGCCCCAATCCTTTTATTTGCCTATCTGCAAAATCCATAACCACGTGGACATCTATTCTTATTTAATCTGTACATTTTTGGTTGCTATAGCATTCAATCTCATTAAACAAAACTGTGAAACATTACTCAAAATTTAAGCATGGAACGGAAAGAATCTCGTAAAAAGCCCAATCACACATGATTGGGCTTTTTACATCAAGATAAAATCTTGTAATTTAAAGATAAATAAAAAGATGTTAGAAACCATTTAAAGTGTCTGTATTCTCACCAATAAAAATGTTTAGTCTATGATGTACATCAACATCATGGACCGGATATAATTTGAGATGCTGATCACTATGTCTGACAAGGAAATACAACGTCTTGCAGTTCTACAAGACGTTCGCGATCGACGTATTACACAAGTCCGTGCTGCTGAAATCCTGAATCTTTCTACCCGCCAAATTACCCGATTATTACAGAAGCTAAAGCAAGACGGTGTTTCAGGCCTGACACATGCCAGTCGTGGTCAACCTGGCCATCGTCGCCATGATGAAGCCGTAAAGTCTGAATGCCTTTCCATTATTTCTGAACATCTGCTGGGCTTTGGCCCAACCTTGGCTCATGAGAAGCTGATGAGCATGTTTGGTCTGAATATTCCTGTGGAAACGGTTCGTCGCTGGATGACTGCCAATGAGCTCTGGATTCCGCGATCCAAGCGTCTGAAACGGCCATATCAGCCTCGATATAACCGGGATTGCTTCGGTGAGTTGATCCAGATTGATGGTTCATATCATGACTGGTTTGAAGGACGAGCCGCCAAATGCTGCTTGCTGGTTTATATCGATGATGCCACTGGAAAGCTGTTGCATCTGCGCTTTTGTGAGGCTGAAACAACCTTTGATTATATGCTTTCAACCCGAGCCTACATTGAGCAATACGGCAAGCCGTTGGCCTTTTATAGCGATAAACACTCGGTATTCCGAGTCAATCAGAAATCCTGCCAAGACAGCAAGATCACGCAATTTGGGCGGATCCTCAACGAGTTAAACATTGATATTATCTTTGCCAACTCACCGCAGGCCAAAGGTCGTGTGGAACGTGCCAACAGGACACTTCAGGATCGTCTGATCAAGGAGATGCGTCTGGAAGGCATCAGTTCGATTGCCGAAGCCAATGCCTGACTACCCTGCTTCATTGAGCAGTTCAATCAGAAGTTTGTCAAGTGTGCGAGAAATTCCAAGAACTTACATCGCCCTTTAACAGAGTTTGATGCTGAACTGGAGGATATTTTCACCTGGCAAGAACCGCGTAAGGTCACGAAGAACCTGACCATCACGTATGACAAGTGTATTTATATACTTGAGCCAACAGCACTGAATCATAAGCTTGTTGGGCAATACATTTCATTTCTGGAGTATCTGGATGGCACTGTAGCGATCATGCATGAAGGACGGAAGATCAACTATAGCACCTTCAATAAACTGGCTGGACTACAGCAAAATGCAGTTGTTGAGAATAAAAGATTAGGCTCGGTTCTGGCCCATATCCAGCAGCAACATGAGGAGTTGGAGAAACAGAATAAACGTTCCCGTCTCAAGAAAAGTATGCCGAGTCGTAAAGCTCAGAAAGCTGTTATTGAACAAAGATATTTAAATCCTGTTCTTGACTCTTGCAGTTAAAAACAGGACATTTTAAATGGTTTATCGCATAGACATTTTAATTGGTGAATAGCAGAAGAAGCTTAGACCTAAGATCTAGGCTTTAAATTAAAGCGCACAAGTTAGATATGACTCTTTGTCCATTTTTCTGTGAGATTTTGCGTCCATACTCATAAGAATATGCATCTATCCAACATTCATCCCATATTCACGCTTTTAAGATCATAAAAAAGTACTTTTGCAGCGTTCACATGCATTCTCTGCTGAATTTAGTGCACATTAAACCCAATCATCAACATATATTTTTTCAAATCAATCAAAGACAAAACTAAATATTTTCAATATGATAAAAAATGCGTCAATTAAAGTTGAAGAATATGAATAGCAAGACAACAAGACAGATACTCGTCACAGGCGCGACAGGCTATATTGCCAGTTGGGTCATCAAAAATTTACTCGAATTAGGTCATACAGTGCATGCCACAGTTCGAGATCTGAATAAAACATCAGGATTTGCACATCTCGAAAAAATTGCAGCTAAAACAACTGGCGCTTTAAAACTGTTTCAAGCCAATTTATTGGATGAGGGTGCATTTGATTCAGCCATGCAAGGTTGTGACATTGTGATCCATATGGCATCCCCTTTTGTTGTGACCAACTATAAAGACGCAATAAAAGACATTATTGAGCCGGCTATTTTAGGCACTGAAAATGTACTCAACAGTGTCAATAAAACAGAATCTGTACAACGTGTTGTCGTGACTTCAAGCATCGCATCAACCTATGGTGATGCCATTGATATTCTACAGACCGAGCATAATGAATTTGATGAATCGCATTGGAATACCTCCAGTTCAGAAACTCATCAGCCTTATCCATATTCAAAAGTGATGGCTGAGCGCAAAGCTTGGGAAATGCAAAAAGCACAAAACCGTTGGGATCTGGTCTGTATTAATCCAGCACTGGTCATGGGGCCATCTTTAACAGCGTCAACACAGTCAGGAAGCGTTGAAGTTCTACAACAGTTTGCCAATGGTATGACTTTGGCCGGTGTTCCACCAATGTGGAATGGTATCGTCGATGTTCGCGATGTTGCCGATGCGCACGTACAAGCAGCTCTCAATCCCGCAGCGAGCGGACGTTATATAATTAGTGGTGGCACATTAAGCCTATTAGATATGGGCAAATTATTGCGCGCACATTTTGGGAATAAATTTCCATTTCCGCGCAATACCTTACCGAAGTTTGCTTTTAAGGCATTTGGCCCTCTTGCCGGCTTCCCTCGTAAATTTGTTGAACTCAATATGGGCTACCCAATTTACTTTAATGCAGCTAAGAGCAAGAAAGAATTAGGGATCGAATACCGTGATATTCAAAACAGTGTGGTTGAGCATTTCCAACAACTTCTCGATGACGGTGTTGTGAAGCAATATATTCCGTGAATCACTCATCAATAAAAAGCCACCTTGAATAGGTGGCTTTTTATATTAAAAAACTAGGGTGTGTTGACATTTACAGCCGATAAATTGAGCTAAAGAGGCAACCATATAAATATACAAGCTAAAGCAACAGCGCTTTGATAGTTACGTTTTAGCTTATCGTATCTTGTGGCAATTCCTCTAA
>NZ_VOYW01000014.1:0-105208 GCF_013420085.1 Acinetobacter sp. YH12027 | reverse complement strand
CTTCCCGAACTCAGAAGTGAAACCTCTTAGCGCTGATGGTAGTGTGGGGTTACCCATGTGAGAGTAAGTCATCGCCAGCTCATTATTCGAAACACCCCCTGATATCTCAGGGGGTGTTTTTTTATGCACGAAGAAAAAGGGAAAGGAAAAAGATAAAGGGGGATACGGAAATTAAGCGTTGGATATCCAACGCTATAAGTTTACATAGAACGATAAAATTATCTTAACTGACGTCGTGCATGCTTTAATGCTGTTCTTAACCCTTCTTCTAAAGTTGGATGATAGAAAGGTTTATCCAAAATTTCATGTATGCTTAGTTCTTCTGAAATCATCCAAGCTAGTAAATGTGCTAAATGTTCAGCTTCTGCACAGAATAGCTCAGCTCCTAATAGTGTATGGTTAATTTTATCCACATATACTTCGGCAGCCCCTTTATTTTTAGCAGCAACAATCGCACGACCTTGTCTTTCGTAAGAAACGAAACCAATGACGAATTCTGTGTTTTTATCTTGTAGTTGCTTATAGCTTTGACCGATAGTTGCCATTTGTGGTGTAGAAAATAAGATGCCTAAAGGGGTTAGCGTCTTGATGGATTTAATTTGTGGAAAGTTTAAACAGTTTTGTACTGTAAATTTACCTTCATGAGCTGCTTCGTGTTGGATAGGGGTATTGGTATGTGCATCACCGACAATAAAAATTGGATAATCAGCTAGTTGCTTTGTATCCGGATTGATCGGTAAATTTTTAATATCTTTAAATTCTGCACTTATACGTTCTAAACCTAAGGTATTTAATAATGTACGTCTGCCAGTTGCAGCTAAAACATAGTCAATTTGTAGCGACTTTTGTACGTTTTCTTCAGTATAGGTTAAATGAACTAGATCGCCTTCAAGAGAGTAATGTTCAGGTAAAATTTCAAACTTTAGCTTTAATTCTTTACTTAACTCTTCCTGTGCGAGCTTTTGTAATATGGGGCTAGTCAATGAGCCAATTTTTCGACTACGTGCAAAAACAGTGGTGTTTACATTAAGCCGTGTTAAAGCCTGAGCCAATTCTAAAGCGATCACGCCACTTCCAATAACTGCGACAGATTTTGGTAGTTGTTCTAACTCAAATATTTGATCGGACGTAATTAATTTATCGCCTAATATTTGTTTTTGTTCTGTATCTATAGCAGGCGTTGTACCTACTGCAAGGATAAATGATTTGGCTTTAAATGTTTGGTTATTTACTTGAATTGTATTTGAATTAATAAATTCAGCTTTTCCTGAAATTTTATGTTCGCTTGGCCAACTTTCAACATCTTTTAAAGTGGCTAGTGTAAAACGATCACGTAAATTTTGAACATGTTGCATGACGCTAGAGGTATCAATTTCACTTTTGACATCTAGACCTAAATTATCTGCATGTCCAATTTCGTGCATACGGTTGGCAGTAGAGATGAGTATTTTACTTGGCATACAACCGACGCGTGCACAGGTGGTGTCCCAAGGACCATCATTAATGATAAGAATATTCTGTGTTTTTTTAATTGCTTCTTTATAGGCTGAAATGCCTGCTGTGCCTGCACCGATAATGATGATGTCGTACATAAAATATTTACTTTATTCTAAATAAATTATATTAATTAAACAAAATCCCTCTAGGTAGAGGGATTTTGTTAGAAAGTTACTTTTTAGTTGTACCATTGATGGTGCGAGTGATTGTTTTACCATCAGCATCTAAAGTTAAAGTATGTGTATAAGTAATAGTTGAACCACTTATTGATTGTAGGAAGTTTAAAACTTTATCTCCTTCAATTCTAATACTGCCTGTAATGCTCTTGATGTTTGTTGCTGGGCTTTCATTTTCGATTCGTTGTCCAGAAATTGCAGAGATATTTGGCAAATTTAGTATTTGAGTACCATTTGATTTAATAAGGAAAGTTGCAATTTCATTACCTGGAGCAGAATGAACAGTGAATGTCACAGGTTCGATATTTGGTGTGTTTGGATTATCATTTGTGAGCACGCTATAACTAGAGTCAGCTTGTACAACATATAGCTTTCCTTCAGATGACGTTGGATCATTATAAAGTACAAATCCACCATTACTGCTATCATTGTTCGGAATAGTGACAAAACGTACCTGCTGGCTTTGAGCTAAGCCCCATGATTGTTGATACGGGTAACCAAAACTACCAGTAACTGCAATGCTATTTAAGTTTTTATCAGCATTTTGATTTTCGTAAATAATAACGCTTGGTTGGCCAATATAACTTTCAAGTCCTTCTTTTGGCTGCATATTTTTTAAATCATTTGCATTTACATTAAAGTTCCAATTTTTATAATTTTCACCGAGTAAATTTTTTAAATTATCTCCACTAATTACATAACAACCTTGTTTAATTTGTTCCGATTGTTCTAAGTCATCTGTTGATGTTTCGTCTTTTTTATGACAATCATCATAATAAGTAAATTGTGATTGATTTTGAGTGAATTTTTCATGCGTCGAAATAGCTAGTTCTAAGACACCATTTCCAAAGGTATCTAGAGCATGGTCAATATAGCCCTTAGGTGTATCAGGATTATTAGTATCGAGTAACCCAAATAAAATGCTACCTTCTCGTTTTAGGTTATCTTCAAAAAATTTTGTGTCGGCAGATGAAGTATTTGTATTTTCAGTTGTGTTACCACTGCTATTACTTTCATTATTAAAATAACCTTCACTACCTCCACCGCCACATGCAGTTAATAATGTAGCTAAAGCAAGTGAAAGTGATCCTTGTAGAAATTTCATGAAGTACCCCAAAATAGTTATTTATGTATAGAAAAAGTTATATTGCGTAAAGATACCACACATAAAAAATGGCGCAAATAGCGCCATCTTTATATTCGTCATTTTATAGTGCAGTCCCGACACTTACACCAACGGTTGGACGTACATTCATAGAATTACACCCTGTTAGCAACAACGTTGTAAATAAAACGGTAAACACGAATTTATTCATTGAGCAAACCTTGAGCCTTAGCTTGATTGAAAAGAGCTGTCGAACGAGAGCCGCTGCGACAAATCATCAAAATGGGTTTAGGAAGCTCATTATAGTATTTGGCAAATTCCTTCACGTCTGTTTGAGAAATTTTACCGCTTTGCACAGGTTGATACACAACACTCACATGAGACTTTTCCGCAATGCCTCGTAACTGTAAAACAGTCACTTCATTGCCTGTCTCATTATCTGGTCGGTTCACAATCACAGATTTAAATTTAAGTTGTTTGAGTAAACTTGAAAACTTATCTGTGGTCATTTGTCCGGAGACACTTAAATTTGCATTTAAGGGCTGACTATTATTATCAGCAAATGTAGGTGCTGAAAAGACACAAGTTGCGATCAATAAAGCTTTTTGAATGAAAGCCTTAGTCATCCAAAAGATCCATCTGTTTTGCCAGTTGATAAAGGTTATTCGAACGGTTACCTGTACGGCAGAACATTAAAACTGGTTTTGGCAATTCATTAAAATGATTGGCAAAGTTACGGACATCTAGCTCAGAAATTTGACCCGCAACGACAGGTTGATGTACATAGTCTAAACCAGCGCTACGAGCTGCTTCTTCAATTTGAGCACTGGTTGGTTGCTCAGGACCACCTTCCATGTCAGGGCGGTTATTGATAATCGATTTAAAGCCTTTTTCAACCACTTGCGCTACATGTTCTGGGCCGATTTGACCTGCAAAACCAACATTTTCGCTCATTGAGTCACTCCATAATTTAATTCATAGATTTATGCTTTATGATAGCATTAAGCACAAACTTGAGCAGAATGTTCTTAAATTTTTATAAGCGATTACAACCATAAAATAACGCAATGGAGCGCGTATGCACGCCTATACAGTCGAACCACTGTATGTCAAAAGCGGACAAGATGTTATAGCTGCTGACTTTTATCGTCCAAAATCTATTGAAAAACCTGCAGTCATTCTCATGGCGCATGGTTTGGCGGCATTACGCCAATTTAAATTAGTGCAATATGCCAAGCGCTTTGTACAAGCGGGCTATGCTGTCGTGTTGTTTGATTATCGCTATTGGGGGGGCAGCACAGGGCGTCCGAGAGAGTTGGTGAATCTTAAAGCTCAACTTGAAGATTGGCGGACCATGATCGATCATTTACAGCAGCGTAAATCGATTGATTCGAGACGCATTGTATTATGGGGAACATCGCTAAGTGGTGGCTATGTACTCAGTTTAGCGGCAGAGCTTAAAAATATTAAAGCGGTGATGGTACAAGTTCCATTTGTCGACGGTGCTGAAAGTGCAAAATTGTATCCCTTACAGCAATTACCCAAAGCGTTAAAATTATCGAGTCAGGACTATATGGGTTCTAAAGTTGGGATGAGCCCAACGACTTTACCTGTAGTTCATCCACATCGATTGTGTTTTTTACAGTCTGAAGACAGTTATGCGGGCTACTTATCGATTGTAAATCCTGATTTTTATTGGAGTGGCGAAATTCCGGCTCGGGCCTTTTTTAAGCTAATCCGTTATCGCCCAATATTAGATGTACGTAAAATTAGTATACCAGTACTTTTTATTGCAGCCAAAGAAGATAGTTTGATTCCCATCGAATCAAGCCGAGAAACTGCGACCAATATTGCACCATATGTGCAGTATTATGAGTGGGAAATGCAACATTTTGATATTTATCACGGGCAATGGTTTGAAAAAGCCATGGCAACCCAATTAGAATTTTTACATCAACATGTTGGAGTCAGCTAAATGATCGTTGTGTGTCCTGAATGTGGTGCAAAAAACCGTGTACCTGAAGAAAAACTCGAAGTTGGACCTGCATGTGGTCAATGTCATCAAGCATTGATTCCATTGGCGCCCATCGAGTTGAATGAAAAGAACTTTGCAAATTTTATTAGCAATAGTGATTTACCTGTGCTGATTGATTTATGGGCTGAATGGTGTGGACCATGTAAGATGATGGCGCCACACTTTGCACAAGTTGCAAAATCTAATCCGAAGGTGGTTTTTGCCAAAATTGATACCGAAGCAAACCCTCGATTGAGCGGTGCATTTAATGTTCGTAGTATTCCTACACTGGTTTTGATGAATAAAACCAACGAAATTGCTAGAATAAGCGGTGCAATGCGTGCTGGTGAGTTACAACAATGGCTCAATCAGCAGTTAAATCTACCTCAATAAATGTCAGCGCCAGGAGCTAAAGTGTCAGAAACTCATGTAAAACCTGAAGGAACGCTTTCCCTACAAACCATCGCGATGCCTGCAGACACCAACTGGAGTGGTGATGTTTTCGGTGGTTGGATCGTGTCACAAATGGACTTGGCCGGTGCAATTCACGCAGAGCGTTTCAGTCAAGGACGCTGTGCAACGATTTCAATTAACCAAATGACCTTCCTCGTTCCTGTGAAAGTCGGGGATGTCATCAGTGTATATACCAAAATTTTAAAAGTGGGTAATACCTCTATCCAAATGCAGATTGAAGTTTGGGATAGTCACGACAGTTCACGTGATCCAATTCGCGTAACCGAAGGTGTATTTACATTTGTCGCTGTCGATGTGAAAGGTGCTAAGCGTCAAATTCCTGCGGATGCAAAAGCTAAATTTGCTGCAGATCAAGCTTAATTAAAGTAAGACAAAAAAAGCCGCTCAATCGAGTGGCTTTTTTTATGAATAGTGGCTGAGAAATTAAAACATCGTGTTTGAGTTGGCACTGGTTTCAGGAATGCTTTGTTGCACATCCCAATGTTCAACAATTTTGCCATTTTCAACACGGAAGATATCAATAATGGCTTCTCCGCGGTCTTGCTTATTTTGCGTAGAATGCACATGTAAATAGACCAAATCACCTTCGGCAGCGGCACGTTTGATCTGGTTTTTTGCTTCAGGATTTTGTTTAAAATACTGGGTAAAATAATCGACAAAAGGCGCTTTGCCATCAGGTACATGCGGATTATGTTGAATATATTGATTGCCAATATATCGGTCAGCATATGTCTTAACCTGATGTTTAAGAAAGACACCTTCATAAAAATCAATCACGATTTTCTTATTTTCCGCTGCTTGGCTGGTTTGAATATTGCTATCAGCCGCTTGATTTGGAGTCGTTGGCGTTGCAGGAATAGTACTTTGACATGCAGTTAAAAAAACCGCCATGCCGATGAATGAAAGGAGAATGATTTTTTTCATAAAGTGCTCAATATATTTGTGTCGTGCAAGCATATTGAGCGGAATTACGGCGTATAAATAATAAAAAACAGTCTTGATTTTGCTGAAATTTGGTAAAACTTATACTTACCTAAAAGTAAGTTTTATTTACATTTATTTATTTTTCAGAGCGGATTTTGCCACCCACGCCCAAAGCATTTCACATTGAATCGGTGCTTCACCAGATTCATCGGTGACTAAGACCTGTACTAAGGTTTCACCTTTTTCTGTACTTTGCATTTGTCGTTGCTGTTCGGGTGTAAGCGTTGCGATGGCTTTCATCCCACCTTGGGTTAGACGTTTAAAATCAACTTTGAAGCTTTTAATCAGGACAATGGCACTGTCTGGGACGTTCATTGCTGTGACAAAGCCTGTGGCTGTTTCTGCGATCAGTGCCATGGCACAGGCATGTACTTGCCCAATATGGTTTTGCATCGCCTTATAATTGGCGATGCTCACCTCAACACGCTCAGGGCTGACATGTTGATATTGGATCTTAGCTGTTCCAACCATGGGCACGACACGACCAAAAGCTCGACTGAGCAAACGACTTTGAATACCTTTGGGTAATTTAGAGCTTGCTTTAACCAGTTTATTTAGACGATTTGGACGTGCCATATTGACCTCAATGGCAGTTGTGCTGCCTTAATCTTTAAAGTTGTTAAATTGAAGCGGCACACCAAACTGTTGCTCTTTTAAGAACGCCATCACTTGTTGCAAAGTGTCACGTTTCTTGTCAGTCACACGAATTTTGTCGCCTTGAATAGAAGATTGCACTTTAATGCCGCTTTCTTTAATGGCTTTATTGATTTTTTTTGCAGTATCAGAGTCAAGACCGTCTTTCAGTTTGATTACTTGAATGACATTTTTACCAGAAGCCGTCATTTTTTGTGGATCGAGTGCTTGAATGTCGACTTTACGTTTGAAGAAATGATTTTCGAGCATGGTATACACTTGCTCACATTGGAAATCGCTTTCTGTTGAGATTTTGATTTCCTTATTTTTCTCATTTAACTCAATTGAAACGTCATGACCACGGAAGTCAAAACGCGTCGCAATTTCTTTTTGCGTGTTTTGAACTGCATGATTTACTTCAAAAACTTCTAATTCGGAAACAATATCAAAAGAAGGCATAGATTAGACCTTTACAAAGGGAAAGAATATCTGAGATGCTAGGGATGTTTTCTTCATTTGCCAAGTGTTGTTTACATCAAAAGGAGTGCGCAATGATCCGTAAACAAGAAATTACAACATTTGAGTTCCCAGAAGACTCGATTATCTGGGATGTTCGCGATGCAAGTGCTTATGCTGAAGCACATGTGAAAGGTGCGGTTAACCGACCGATCAACGCATTGTCATCAGATGCACTGACTCAGGTGTCAACGGATCAACCCATTTACATTTTATGTGGTGGCGGAAGTAAAGCTCCACGTGCAGCAGAGTTACTAGAGGGTTTTGACAGCTCACGTGAATATGTAATCTTAATGGGCGGCACGCGTGCTGCTCGTGATGCCGGTCTTCCTTTGGAACAAGGGAAATAAGATCGAATCAAAAAAAGCGCCGAAAGGCGCTTTTTTATTGCAAGTTATTTTTCTTGAGGTGGTGCTGAGGGCACCTGACCTTGAAAATAAGGCTTCTTGGTTTTTTGTTTCGCTTTGGCGCGTCGTATAAAACGTGCTGCATGAATTTTATCGAGTAGCTGTGTTGGAATAGGGCAGGCTTCTTTTAAGACTAGCGCGGCAATGATTTCACTACAGAGCGGTGCATACAGGAAACCTTTAGAACCGAGTCCACTACAGCTATAAATGTGCTGATCTTCATGGACTGCACCAATTACCGGGAAAAAGTCTTTCGTCTGTGCGCGAATCGCAGCACGTCCATGCCATTGCTCAATCGGTGCTAAGGTTTTGGCAAAGTCAGGGAACACACTGTGGATAAGTTCATAGTTATGCACATGATCTTCAGTGAGAGCGTCGGTGTCATCACGGCCGGGATAAAATGACGCGCCCATAATCATCTGTTCGGCATCCAGTTGCATACAATAGCCTCCATAACTATAGGCGGTATGCATATCCATTTGTTGAGCGGGGTTGTTCAACCAACTGACTTGTCCACGAATGGCACGCAGCTCTGGATAATCTGTTTGTAGCTGCATACTTTCACGTGCTGCACAGAGAATGACATGTTCGACAGATGGAAGCTGCTGATCCTGTGTAAATAGCGCAACGCCATTTTGTTGCTGCTCAATGCGTTGAATATCTGCTTGTAACAATTCAATGTGCGGATGTGCCAAGATTTGGTCACGAAGCTGATGTGGACTGACCGCGCCTGCTTGTTTGAGGAGCAGGGTTGGAAATGCTGAAGCTAATTGATTTGGCGTGCCTTCTTCAGCAGCTAACACCTCTGAAGGATAAGCTTGAGCTAAATCAAGGTATTCTGCTTTATTTTTTAAAATAGATTGGTGAATCTGTAAGGGACGAAATGCCTTGAAGTTTTGATAATGCTTGAGCGCATATAACCAACTGAGGGTCATCAGATGCTCAGCACTTTGTTCAATTGGACAGAGTTTAGGGTTGAGTAGAGCAAGAGGATTACCCGACCCACCGCTGAGTGGTGCTGATTTCTCGTAAATACGCACTTGATGCCCGCGTTGAGCAAATGCCCAAGCACAGCTTAAACCTGCGATGCCAGCGCCAATAATTGCGATTTGACGAGGGTTATGACCTACAGTGATTTCAGAATTTTTTTTTTCGTCTAAAGTGGGAAGGTTAGCAACTTCGGATTGATCATCTGATCTTTCAGGTGCGAGCCAAAAAGCTTTGAGCATTTCACGCTTATGAGCAAAGCCACGTGGTCGTGTAATGGTAATACCATGCTCACGTAAGCCGCGTTTCAGTACACCTGCCACACTAAATGAGGCGAAGGTCGTCCCAATGTCCGATAGACGCACGATATTTTTGAGTACGTTTTCTTCCCACATGTCAGGATTACAGGCGGGTGCAAAACCGTCCAAGAACCATGCATTGACTGTAGCAGTTTTTGCCATGACAGGAAAAACGTCGTGTGCATCGCCTAACCAAAGATCAATCGAAAAACGCTCTTCTGGAAAATTGAGTCGATGACATCCCGCAATGGGTTCAGGATATTGCGCAATCAGTTGCTGTGCCAAAGGCTGTAATTCAGGCCATGCATTTAATGCACGAATGAGGTCTGCTTTAGATAAAGGGAATTTTTCTACAGAAATAGCATGTAGATGGCTGTGATTATCTGGACGAACCTGTTGCCATAATTGCCACAGGGCCAAAATATTTAAGCCTGTACCAAAACCTGTTTCGCCGACACTGAAATATTCAAAATCAGTCAGTGCCGCAAGGCGAGTGTCGAGGTCATTCCCTTTTAAAAACACATGACGTGTTTCGAGCAGGCCGTTGTCCTTCGAAAAATACACATCACCAAACTGTTTAGACACTGGTATATCAATGCCATCGATCATTTGCCAATCGAGATCGGCAGTCTGAATTGCACCTGACAAAACTCAAGCAACCTTTAAATTGAAGTAGAACAACGAATTACCATTGACGACGACGTTTGGTATAGACGTAACTGGCCAACAAGAAACCTAAAATCACGCCAACACCAAGCGTGGTGCCACCATATAAAAACATCTGCGCGCTACGTTCACTTTGCAGCACTTGTACTTGTACGCCCAAGCTATCATTTTTAAGTTGTAATTCTTGGTTTTGCGCCAAAGCTTCAAGGTTAGCTTTTTCTAATTGTTGTAAGCGTACAGATTGGTCTTTGACCATCGCTTTAACTTTGGCATCTTGCAGCGCTTTATTTTTTGCCAATTGCTCAATGGTCAATGGGGTTGCATCTTGAGGTTGACCATTGGGATTGACGGTTGCCGCCACTTTAATGATGCCCGGTTTATTGGCAGGAATAGTATGCGGCACAGGATTGGGAGGAGGTGTTGCAGTCGTTGCTTGAGCAGCAGGGGCTACAGCAGGTGCAGGAGCCGGTTCTTCAGCCCATGCAGTTGAACAAATTAAAGATAAGCCCAGTAAACTAGAAACAACGACGCGCATGAACCTTATCCTTTAGGAAATGCTTTGTTAAATGGTTTGACATCAATTTGGCCATAAACCCCTTCTTTGAGGAAAGGTTCATCTGCCAACCATTGGTCTAGGGCTTCACGACTATCAAAATCGACAATGATCGTACTGCCATAAAAACCAGCTTGCGGGTTTGCCGGATCTTTAGGCATCGCACCTGCAACAATCAGACGACCTTCATCATCAAGTTTTTGTAGACGTTCAAGATGTTGAGGACGAACCGCAAGGCGCTTTTCCACTGTACCTTCATTATCTGTACAGCTTACGACGAATAATGGCATGACTTTTCCTGATTTTTGACCGAATGGATTATTCTGAGGTCTTAAAGTATTTACGTAATACAATAAACTGAATAATGATAAAGGAAAACATCACGATCATGTCACCAAAAGCAGTGAATTCACCCCAATATTTTCCGTCTGCAAACAAATAAGCGAAAAAGGTGTGTAAACATGACATCACCACGAACATTGCAGCCCATGCATAGTTCAATCGTTTCCAACCGACAGCGGTTAAATTTAAGACTGGACCAAATAAACGTTCGATGAGCGGTTTCTTATCTTTACTAAACAGTGGAGAAAGTAAAAACGCCCCTGCGAAAACTAAGTTCAGTAAAACGGCTTTTAAGCGAATATAAAAATCATCGCTTAGCATCAGGGTAATACCACCAAAAATCACGGTCATGAACAACACAATCCATTGTTGTTTATCTAGACGGAATTTTTGCATGACAAACAATGCACCATAAACCACAAGCATGGAAATGATGAGACCTGATGTTGCCACAAGAATGTTATTGTTATCGACACCCCCAGCAGAACCAATTAATTGTAATAATGGGTGCTGCGTATCTTTTGGATCTACAGTTTTATATAAATAAAAGAAAATAATGAGTGGCACAAAGTCTAAAAGTGCTTTCATGTTAGAGTATCTAAATCTGATCAAATAAATGACATAGTATAGAGATGCAAGGCGTAGATTTACATACACACAGTAATATTTCTGATGGTACTTTGTCACCAGAGGCTTTGGTGCAGGCCGCAAGTGCTATTGGAATTCATACGCTGGCTTTGACTGATCACGATACGATGGACGGATTGTTGGCAGCAGAGCAAGTCGCTCATGAATTAAAGCTGCAATTAATCTCTGGCGTGGAGATTTCCAGCCAGTGGTCGAGACCTGCGACCAAAAAAAGTTATGGTGTGCATATCGTCGCTTTAAATATGCAAAATCCTGCGCCCATACAAGCCTTATTGATGGATCAAAAGCGTATTCGAGCGGAACGTGCTCGGCAGATTTGTGACTTACTGATACCGTTAATTGGTCAAGATATTTATAGCGATGTGGTTGCCAAAGTCGACCATATTCCAGATCGGGTTACACGTACCCATATTGCCAAAACTTTGGTGGAAAAGGGTGTGGTTGCGCGTCCACAACAAGCTTTTGATAAATATATTAAAGAAGGCAAAAAAGCCTTTGTAAAATTTGAAGGTCCGAGTCTTGCTGAAACCATTGAGGTGATTCATGCCAGTGGTGGCTTTGCGGTGTTGGCGCATCCAACGCGTTATGATTTATCTGCGACCAATATTCGTTATTTGATTGAAATCTTTGCTGAAGCGGGCGGTGATGCAGTGGAATTACCACCGGCAATTGAGCCATTATCGACTCGTCAAATGGTGGATCGTATGATTGCTGCCTTTAACTTGAAAGTTTCTGTTGGCAGTGATTTTCATGGTGACAATATGCCATGGATCAAACTCGGCAACATCCCTCGAGTGAAAGAAGGGCAAGTTGGAATCTGGGAGAGTTTTGCTTAAAGTCGTTCTCTAAGATTTTCCTTACTTAGAGATGTTAGGCACATAAAAGTAATTTTGAATTTTTAAAAATCATTTTGAGTCGATTCGACGGAGTCTTGCATCTAGAGATTGAATATAGGGATTAGCCTTCGGCTGGAGGTACGCTTACGACACATTGTTTCTCGTTCGATAAAGTGAGAAGCGTGCTTCGTAAGGAAACCATCTTGCAGAGCAGTGCTCCTCACCGCAAAACTCGATCATTACCGTTAAATTATTCACAGTACTGCAAAAACATTTTTGATTAGAAGTCGTCCTGACTCAAACACTTGCGGATGACCTTGCCGCGTATCGTTCTTTTATTTAAATCAAATTACGCTTCTGATCTTGCTGCGTAACATCAATTGCTTACATATCTTCGATGTACAAAAAAGTGTACGCAAGGCTATGTAAGCGAGGGTTTAGACCCATTGATCAATTACAGTAAATTATGATCTTTGGCTTGAATCGGTGGTGGGGTGGGTTTTCCTAAAGTCCCAAGTAGCTCAATTTCAATAGTACGCACCATCGAGTCCAATGGAAGGTCATTACTTTGTGTACCAAAGGGTTCTTCTATCTCTGAACTCAGCGCATCTAAGCCTAAAAAGGTATAGGCCAAAATCCCGACCAAAAGGGGGGTCGCAAGGCCTAAAGTAGAACCCAAGCTAAACGGCAAGACAAAACAGAAAAAATAAACGGTTCGATTTAGCAAGACCGAATAAGCAAACGGTAATGGCGTGGTGGCAATACGGTCACAGCCGGTTTGTACGGTGCTGAGTTCCATCACATGCTGATTCATCTGGGTATAAATAATATCTGAAATTTCACCATCTTTGAGCGCTTGCATTAGCTCCCATTGAATCAAACTCAACGTGTACTGCGGTGCATTGGCCTGTTGGTATAACTGGGTGATGGCATTCGCACTCATGCCGCTGGTTTCAACCAGTTCAGTGGGATTGGCGGTTTGATGGCGGAGTCGGTCACGTAAAACGTTGGCAAAGACGATTACATGTTGAATCACACGTTCACGACGGCCTTGACTGAGTAAACGGCAGTCACGGTCAAAATGTCGCGCGTTGGCAATCAAAATGCCCCATAAACGCCGAGCTTCCCACCAACGGTCATAGCAGGCTGAGTTTTTAAAGCCCAAGAAAATCGACAGCACAACACCGATCAGGGTAAAGCCGACCAAAGGAAATTCGGTAAAATGGAAGATATCGACATAGGATAAGCCGCCCACAATGGCAGACAGCAACATAACGATCCCGAGCGGAGGTAAAACCTTAGGTAAAATCGTTCCTCGCCAAGAAAATAGCAGTTTAAAAATACTCGGTTGGTCACGGACGATCATGTTCGAATGATAATTTCTAGTTTTAAAAAATTATGATGATCTTCGGGTTTGCTCAAGCACTTGTCAATAACTGTTTCATGCAGATGAGTGTGCTTGGAGCAAGCCATGTTCAGCAAAGGAAAAACTCCCTTCTGTTGAGATAATGCAATGATCGATCAGTCGAATTTCCACCAGCTGACAAGCCTGCTGAATGAGCCGAGTCAATTCAAGATCGGCAGCAGAAGGTTCTGCACGACCGAAAGGATGATTATGTGCAATGATGATACTGCTGGCGTGTTCAGAAATGGCGTATCGCAGCAGTTGATTGATGGAAATTTCACAGGTATTGAGGCTGCCATAAAAAAGTTTTTTAAAGTTTATTTTTCTTAAATGCGCATCTAGGCAGAGCACGCCAAAGACTTCTTGACGTTCCGATAAAAATTCAAAGCGAAGAAAGTTTTGCAATTGTTCAGAATGTTGCAAGTGTAAGGCTTCATTTTGAAAATGTTGACTCACATAGCGTTTACCGAGTTCTTTTACCGCCATGAGCTGCGCATATTTACTGTTTCCAATGCCATGAAACTGGCGTAAATCCTCAAGTGAAGCATCCATCAGCGCTTGCAACTGACCAAAATGTTGGATCAGGAGTCGTGCGAGTTCGACAGCAGAGTGCTGCTGGGAACCAGAGCGTAGGAAAATAGCCAGTAGTTCAGCATCGGATAAACTTTGTGCGCCTTGATGAATCAGGCGCTCACGTGGGCGCTCTTGTTCAGGCCAATTTTTAATTGAATTATTCATTATTCTTAGACTTTTTTATTATCAGTCAATCGGCTTTTTCACAGCAGATTGTTGGGTCAGTGCATATTTAATGCTATTGTGAGCGCCACTGCAACAGATAGGTAGCCTGTTCGTGAGCTTTGATTTAAGTGTAATGCCCACAAAAAATATTCTTTTAGGTGTCACTGGTGGTATCGCAGCCTATAAAAGTGCCATTCTTGTCCGTCGATTAAAAGATGCCGGATTTGATGTGCGCGTGGTGATGACTCAAGGTGCGCAAGCCTTTGTGACCCCGCTAACGTTTCAGGCGCTTTCAGGCAATCCTGTGCATACCGAATTACTCAATCCCGAAGCAGAAGCGGGCATGGGACATATTGAATTGGCACGTTGGGCTGATTTGGTATTGGTTGCTCCTGCAAGTTGCGACACGCTGGCAAAATTTGCGGCGGGTTTAGCAGATGATCTTCTTTCGACACTTTATCTTGCGACAAAAGCGCCGGTCTGGGTTGCCCCAGCAATGAATCAGCAAATGTGGGCAGCCAAAGCGACACAGCGTAATTTAAATACACTGGTTGAAGATGGCGTACATGTGATCATGCCCGATGCCGGTTCTCAAGCATGTGGAGATGTGGGCTTAGGACGCATGCCTGAGCCTGAAGATCTAGCAGATCAAGTGACGGCCTATTTTCATCAAGCACAGCGAGCTATTGCTGAAAAATTTGGCATGCTTGCAGGCAAACATGTGGCGATTACAGCCGGTCCAACACGTGAGTCGATAGATCCTGTACGTTATATTTCCAACCACAGCACAGGTAAAATGGGGTTTGCTCTGGCAGCGGCTTGTTATGCAGCTGGGGCTAAAGTAACGCTGATCGCAGGACCCGTAAGTTTAGATACACCAAATGGTGTACGACGGATTAATGTGCAGTCTGCAATTAAAATGTTAGACACCAGTTTGCAAATGTTAGATGAAGGCTGTGATATTTTTATTGCAACAGCAGCCGTTGCGGATTATCGCGTGGCAGAAGTTGCAGAGCATAAAATCAAAAAAGCTGGTGATGAACTCAATGTGGCATTAATTAAAAATCCAGATATCGTTGCAACGATTGCGCAGCAGTCAAAACGTCCATTTATGGTTGGATTTGCTGCCGAGACACGCAATGTCGAGGAGTATGCCGCAGGCAAACTTGTGGCGAAAAAACTCGATATGATCGCGTGCAATGATGTCTCACGTAAAGATATTGGTTTTGCTTCTGATGAAAACGCCATGACCGTGTTCTTCGCAGATCAATATCAAATGGAAAAGCGTGATTTAGAGAAAGCGTCAAAACAAGAAATTGCACAGCAATTGGTGGAAGCCATACATGATGCGCTAAATCATGAGCCTGAAACGGACGATGAATAATTTCAGTTGATTCCTCAAAATCCCCGCAATATTCGGGGATTTTTTATGGCGCTTTTATGATGTTTTGTTTAAGGCTCTATATTGGATAAATTACGATGGGTTCAGTTTCATGTTGAAAATTTGAAGGCTAGGAAACTACTACCAAAATGGTCATTTTCAACAAAAATATGTCAGCAATAGACCAAGGCTGTCAGTGTTTTAAAACAGCAAAAATGCAATTTAAGTGATTGATATCAAAATTAAATATAAAATTGAGAAATCTTGATAATTTGGCTTGTACTGTGTGTTTTATTGGCTATTATGAAGCAAACAATGAGGAATGTTTGGATCGGAATCTGTGATCGGTCTGACTTTTTCATCAAGAATAAATGCATCATGGGGGATGCAATATGTTTCGATGGCTCACCATTTTTTTACTGTTGAGTTTGGCTGGTTGTAGTTATTTTGTCTCGACAGATGAATTATCTCGGCAGATTGAGCAGCAGATGCAGCACGAGTTTGATCAGAATCCAGATTATCGGCAGTACCATTTACGGATTCAAAATATAAAAGTATTAGAACGTAAGGGATTAAGTTTTAAGGCTCAGGCGACGTTGCAATACGATGGTCAGCCTTATACTGTTTTGGTCGATATTTACAAAGACCTGCAAGGCTATGCATGGAAAATAGATGAAGAACAATTTGCCTTCATTGACGAAGCTGAAATTGCAAAATATCAGGCGCAGTTAGATCAAGAGTTGAATCATTTGGTTGAGGAATTGGAACAGCCAACCGAAGAGGTTGAGCCTGTTACATCGGCGCCTGAGAGCTATGTGGGTTTACGTGAGGAAGAAGATCCATCCGATTATCAATGGACTGGCTATGATGATGAGCCTTTTCCCAAAGGGAATATTACGGTCAATAGTCATTGAGTGATGATGTGACTGTTTAGATGATTTAGCTGAGTTGTCGATCTTACCAAGCAAGCACTTTAAGAAACATGAAAAATAAAAAAAGCCCGCAAAATAGCAGGCTTTCACTTTTTGAAGATTAATCTTCTAAAACGACTTTAGGATGATCACGTAAATAGTCTTCAGTACGTTGCATTGCATCTTTAATATTTTGGATGGCATTTTCCACATCTGCAAAGGTTTTGGCATTGCCACCACTTAAAGCCTGACGCCATTTTCGAGCACCTGGTAGATTTTGGAATAAACCTAAAATATGACGGGTAATGATAGAAAGCGGCGCACCTTCTTCCATGCGTTTAGCAATATACGGTAGCATCTGATCGATAATATCGAAACGGTTGGGTAATTCGAGATCCCAAAGCTGACCGATCTCAGCCAATAAATACGGGTTGTGATAAGCCTCACGGCCAATCATCACGCCATCAACATGTTGTAAATGTTGCTGCGTTTCAGCAAAGGTTTTCACCCCGCCATTAATTTCGATCAATAAATTTGGACGTTCTTGTTTCAGACGATAAACATCTTCATAACGTAAAGGTGGCACATCACGGTTTTCTTTTGGCGACAACCCTTGCAGCAGGGCAATACGCGCATGCACGATAAAATTGTCACAGCCAGTCTTTGCCACGGTATCGACAAAATGTAGCATTTCTTCATAAGACTGCATGTCATCAATCCCGATGCGGTGTTTCACGGTCACTGGAATATCAACAGCATTTCGCATTTCAGCAATACATTCTGCAACCAAATCAGGCTCTGCCATCAAGCATGCGCCAATTTTATTGTTCTGAACGCGGTCACTCGGACAGCCGACATTGAGGTTTACTTCATCATAGCCCCAGTCCTGTGCCATCTTGGTACAGGTCGCTAAATCTTTAGGATTTGAACCACCTAGCTGTAACACAATCGGGTGTTCTTCGTTGTTATAGTCCAAATGACGATTCGCACCGCCAAATAAAATCGCACCTGTGGTGACCATCTCGGTGTAGAGAATCACAGTAGGGTTAAACAAGCGTGCAAAGAAACGATAGTCACGAGTCGTCCAATCCATCATTGGCGCAACACTAATTCGTGGTTGAAGTTTATTTTCAATGGGTTGGAGATCAGTCATTAAAAAAACACGCCTTAAAAGAACAAGATGGAAGAACGAAATGGAAAATGGTGAAGAAATACCAAAAGCTGTCTGAAATACGATGAAAAAAACCGCATTTCAAGACGCGCGCAATATTAGCATAAATTGTGGTTTGGGGCATGGTCTTGCTAGTGTGGCTTATTCAAAGTCAAGCCAGAATGAGTTGGAAGTGTGGCTTAAGTAATTTAAATTTTTATGTGATTAATCTATAATTTTATAAACTTTATTGTATGGTTTCTCAGCAAATTTAACTGCCTGCCTTTATGTCTTTATTTTCCCAATATCTAATGCAACGCCAATTTTGTATCTCGTTTGAATATCTAACGACGCAAAAAACGCATCTGGTCCCAACGACATTTGCAGGCTTTCCTGTGTGCATGACATTGGCTGACCGAGTACAAAGTGACACGGATATTGCTCCTTTAGAAGCAATGCAAGACTACCCTCAAAGCATTGAAAAAATTCTGCATTATTCGGGGAAAGGCCGAGATATCTCAGATTTTCAGACTTTTCTAAATGCTGCTCAGCAGCACGGGGTAGAGAATTTACTTTTGCTCAGTGGTGATAAACTCAAGCAGCATCAGGATGGGGCAAATGATCCGACTCTACGGAGCCGTTATTTAGAGTCGGTCAATCAAGTCATGGCAGCCAAAGACTATGGCGGGTTTTATTTAGGGGTAGCATTTAATCCTTTTAAATATGCAGAAGCAGAAAAGGATGCGCAGTATTTTAAACTGAATAAAAAAATTCAAGCTGGCGCTGACTATGTGATTACACAGTTGGGCTTTGACATGGATGTGTTGAGCAGTTACCAACGCTATATGCAGCAATATTATCCACGTGTGCCTGTATTGGCTTGTGTCATGCCGCTGACATTTGCCCGTGCCCGCTTTATGGCCAAGCAAAAAGTCGCAGGCATCGTGCTTTCAGCAGATGTATTAAATTTTTTGCAACAAGAACAGCAAACTGACGCCATACAAGCTGAACAAAATGTCTATGCACGCTGCGCTTTACAAATTTTAATGTGTCAGCATTTGGGCTATGCAGGGGTTCATTTATCAGCTTGCCATAAAGTGGAAGAGCAAGAGAAGTTGCAAAAAGCAATTTTGCAATTTGCCACATTAACGTTTGAACAGTGTTTAGCAAAATGGAAAATGCTTTGGCGCTCTAGTGTAGATGTGAACTTCCACCCGACGGGCGCAAATAACCATAAAGCTCCAGTTGAACAAGTTTTGAAATATAAAAGTATGCATGTCATGCATGAGTTATTTTTTAGTTCAAAACTGGCCAAAGGGGTGGGATCTTATATTTTTGCGGCCAAATTATGGCAAAAACCGAAAGCTGATGCAGCCTTGCTGAAAACAGAATTTATCAGTAAACATGGCATCGTGGGCTGTGAAAGTTGCGGACAATGTCGTTTAGGTGAAACCTTGTATATTTGCCCAGAAACCTGCCCCAAAGGATTAGCCAATGGACCCTGTGGTGGCTCCAACCTTGACCGCTGTGAGTTTGAAGACCGTGAGTGTATACACTCGGTCAAAGCGCGGTTGGCGAAAGCCGTGGGTCAAGAAAAAATGCTGAAGCAAGAGCTCATCCCTACCGTTGCAATTGAAACTCGCCATAGTAGCTCTTGGAAAAACTGGTTTGTTCCACCGAATTCGTCACCAACAGAACATTAATTCACTTAAAGCATTATTCAGTCTGAAACCTTCATAAATGTGAATCTTTCAAGCGCTAATCATTCTAAAAATCAGACGAATAGTCGTATAAAAAAATGAAAAAGATGAAAGAAACAATTAAGATCAACAGCAGATGAAAATCAAAAATCAAAAATTAAAAATAGAAATTTGAAGAATTTGGGGAATACCACATGATGAAAAAGACCTGCTTAGGAATAGCTTTAGTTTTCACATTGTCAGGCACAACAGGCTGTTCAGTTGTCATGGCAAGTAAGCAGCCAAACAAGAAAAATACCGAAATGATTCAACACGGCCTGTCTCGTAACTTGGTGATTGCTGAATTTGGCGCACCGATCACCTCTGAATATAAAAATGGCAAACGCCATGAAATTTATACTTTTACCCAAGGTTATTCGACTGCCAGTAAAGTGGGGCGTGCGTTTTGGCATGGTGCGGCAGATGTGGCGACTGTGGGTTTATGGGAGCTTTTCGGAACACCTGCCGAATCCGTTTTTAACGGGAAGAAAATGTCTTATGAATTAATTTTTGATGAAAATGATCAGTTAGAACGTTATACCTATCTCACACAAGATGAGACCAAATAGTTGAATACAGAGATATTTTTATTGCATGCAGGTAAACAATTGCGCTAAGTTCAAATGGTAGAAAAATAAATGAATTATCCATTGGAATTTAGCAGGCATGATGCTACTTGAAGAAATATTTAAAAGTAAAAAGTCGGAACATACCGACCAATTTAATTTACGCATTCATCGAGGGTTAAGTTGGCTGAAAAAGTCGATTGATCTTCAAGATGACCTCGATTTGCAATTTATCAGTTTGTGGGTGTCCTTCAACGCAATATACGCGCAAGACTTACAGATTGCGCAGGACAAGCAAAGCTTAAGGCAGTTTTTATATGTGATTTGCCAAAAGGATGCAGAGCATAAAATCTATAATATTTTATGGGAGCGTTTTAGTCAGCCGATACGGTTGTTTTTGGATAATCCCTATGTTTATCAGGGCTTTTGGGATTATCAAAATCAAAAAATTAGCCATGACGCATGCAAAGAGGGCTTGGCGCATGAAAAACAAAAAGTACTGCACGCGCTTAAAGAAAAAGATTCCGTTGATATTTTAATGGTGCTGTTCAATCGCATGTATACGCTACGCAATCAAATGGTTCATGGCGGCGCGACCTATAAAAGTTCGGTCAATCGGAAACAACTTCAAGATGGCTGCACAATACTGTTGGCTCTCTTACCGGTGTTTATGGTGATTCTTTTGGAAAATGCAGAAACCTTGGATTTAGGCAAACCCTTTTATCCTGTGGTGCAGGTCAGTTAATTTCAAAAAAATAAAGCCACAGTAATGTGGCTTTAGAATAATGATCCAGACATTTCATTGTGGATATTTTAGTTGCCGCGCAGTATAGAGTTGATCGATCAATACAAAAAATCCAGCAGCAATGACTAAGGCTATCCCTGTCATACAGGTGGTGGTCCAGCCGCCATGATGCCAGGCGAATACGCCCAAAGCTGAGCCACATGCACCACCGACAAAATAAAAAGTCATGTAAATTGAATTGATTCGAGAGCGTGCAATCGGGTTGAGTTGGAAAATAATATTTTGATTACAGCTATGCACCATTGCCAAACCTAGATTGATTAAACCATAGCCCAAAATATAAAAAGCAAGAGATGATCCACCCAAATACAGCAGTCCCCAACTGAGGGCTAAGATGCTACAACCGAGCCAAGTTAATTTTCGGTTAAAACCCAAATCCGCCCAACGCCCAATCCATTGTGTTGATAGGGCACCAAACACACCAACTAAAGTCACGACACCGACCCAAACATCGGCCAATTGAAAAGGTGGCTCAGTCAGTAACATGGCAATGGTGGAAAACAGCATACTCATCGCGGCAAAGACACAGCCCCCAATTAGAGAACGGAAAATTAACCGTGGCTCATGTTTGAGTAATGCGCCCATTGACTGGAAGACTTGGCTGTAGGGCATCCGTGTGATGCTGACCACAGGCAAACGCTTTTTGAGTAAGACGGCTAACACCAACATCAAAAGAGCACTGAGGATGTAAATCGATTTCCAATGAAACAGATAGGACAATAAGCCAGAGAGACTGGTCGATAACAGAATGCCGACCAATAACCCACTCATTAAAAAGCCAACAACTGCCCCAATTTTTTCAGGTCGTATCGCAACAGTGACCAAAGGGATAAGAACCTGAGCAGCCACTGAAAATAGCCCCGTGATAATGGTTCCTGCCCAAAGCATGTATAGATTGGTCGAAAAAGCACAGAGGGCTAAACCGACAGTCGCACCAAGCATGAGTAATGGAATAAATTTGGCTTTATTCACAATATCGCCAATCGGCACAATAAACAGTAGACCCAAAGCATAAGAAATTTGCGCGAAAGTGACGGTAAGCGCCACTTCAGATTGTGGAATTTGAAAGCTCTGTTGGATAGAAGCCACTAAAGGTTGGCAATAATAATTGGCACCCGCACATAAACCACATGCAGCAGCCATAAGCCACAACAGGCTTTTATCATGGCTAATGTCGATCGAGGCTTTCATAAATTGTCCAGATATTGGGCGGAAGCGTATACAAAGAATTTGCTGCCACGCTGTTGTGGTCACTATAAGGAAAATCAAACAGGTCTTAAAGTGTTTCTCTGTGAATAGTATACAAGTAGGGGTTTAGGGTTTCTTACTGAGACTGATCATCAAGACACCCAGCATATTCAGACCGCAACCGACCCATTGCCATAGGTTTAAATGTTCATTCAACAACGCGACAGCCAGTAAAATCGTTAAAATGGGCCCGATAGAGGCAATCATGGCCGATTGTGCAGCCCCAAGTCGGACGATACTTTGCATCATTAAAATGGTTGGAAGCACGGTAACCAATAGTCCGAGCGCTAAACCATACAGCCAGACTTGACTCGGGAGTTGTTGGAGCAAGGCAATGGGCTGTGGTGTTGCAAATAGAAAATGAATAATCGTCCCAACGCAGGCAATGCTCAGGGCTAGACCGGTAAAGTGTAAAGAACCAAACTTTTGCATGAGGCCTGGCGTGAGTAATAAATAAATCGCAAATAACACGGCGCTGGCAAAAACCAAACTACATCCGAGCCAAAAGTACTGATCATGTGGTGTGGCATTTTGTTCTTGTAGCATCACTAACACTGTCCCGCCATAACTTAAAATCAGGGCAAGGATGGTTTTAAAACTTAGTGGCTTTTTGAATAAAACAGCGGAAGCCAGTACGGTTAATGTGGGATACAGGAAAAGTATAATTCGTTCAAGCGAAGCACTGATATACATCAAGCCACGGAAGTCGAGCCAGCTCGAAAAGTAATAGCCGATTAATCCTGAAATGAGCAAGAGCACCCAATCTTTTCGTTGAATCGTTTGATAAGAACGTCGACTCAGCCATGCAATGACCAAGAAAAACGGCAATGCACTCATCATGCGTAAAGCCATGAGGACAGTGGCATCGACAAGAGGAGAAAGTGCATAGGCTTGCTTAATAAAGATCGCTTTGGTACTAAACAAGAAGGCAGCAATCAGCGCAAAAATTGCACCGATGAAGTGCGGACTAAGGTTTCTTGACATAAGTTAAGGTGTGCCTCATGACGACTGAACGAATTCGACAGCATTGATCCGATAAGTTTGAACTATCATTTTGATTATAAAAAATGCATCGTGTGAGTAAAAATGTAAAAAAAGAATAGTACTTATTCCTTTATGCATAAGGGATTGCTAGATCAAACATGAAAAACAGTGGAAGAAATGACCAATTTGGTTTTGAGATTTTTTAATCTCAACATGACTCGGCAGGTCAAATATATCAGGCTGAAACATTTAATGTGAAAATTGCACACAAATGGTGCAATAGTGTTTTTTGGGGATAGAAAGTCAGTAGCGATATCATGATGCTAAATATTCAAAAAATTATTTTTTTAGCTAAAAAAGTCAATTCTAAGTTAAGGCGAAGCATCAGGTGGGGAGAGCAAGATCTCAATAAACCCGAAACGTGCGCAAAAATCCATCGAATATTCAAGCTGACCGATTTGACGAGACTCTGGCAGAAAAAAGTCAGTTTTCAATGCAGGTCAGCACGTCAAAACTGTCAAATGAGTCAACGAGCTGATGCAGTCTGAATGAAATAGCGGCTTTACCTGACTTAAGTCGATTTTTCACGACACGTTAAGGTCATTAGTTATCGAATGAAAATGTCACAATGATCAACGCACTGAAACAATCAGCACTAAAACCAGCGAAATTATTTATTTTTTTGGTCTTAAGTAATATTAAAAAGTTATAAATAGGATAAAAATGAGTAATAAATCGACAAATAAAACTGAATAAATGAAATATCGCACTATTCTTTTCATGAATCATGAGTTCAAAATATGGGTATTTATTAAATAAATATTGGGTAGTATTTTAAAAAAGTTCAATTAGAATCCAAAAATTGTACAAAAACACATCCTGAGGGGAGACATCGCGGATTGCGATGTTTACTTAAGAAAAATTAGCTTGAGGAACGCTCATGCAGATCGGAATTCCAGCCGAAACTGTTGTCGGTGAAAATCGCGTCGCTGCGACGCCTGAAACAGTAAAGAAGTTGATCAGCGCTGGTCATAGCGTCGTTATTGAACGTGGAGCAGGGGTAAACGCTGCTTACATCGATAGTGCCTATGAACAAGTTGGTGCCAAAATTACGGATGATGCCTATACCGGTAGTCAAATGATTTTGAAAGTTCGTGCGCCTAAAGGTGACGAAATTCAAAAACTCACAGCGGGTACCACCGTTGTGGGGATGTTTGACCCTTACCGCAACACCGAACTTGACCAATTTGCGTCACAAAACGTGTCTGCATTTGCATTGGAACTTTTGCCACGGACCTTATCTCGTGCGCAAAACATGGACGTACTTTCATCTCAAGCCAACCTTTCAGGTTATAAATCTGTGCTTTTGGCTGCGGCAGAATATCAACGTATGTTCCCAATGTTGATGACAGCAGCAGGTACAGTGAAACCTGCACGTGTTGTGATCATGGGCGTAGGTGTTGCAGGCTTACAAGCTATTGCAACAGCAAAACGTTTAGGTGCCGTAGTTGAAGCAACTGACTTACGTCCTACAGCACGTGACCAAGTTGAGTCTTTGGGTGGTAAATGGTTAGACGTACCAATGTCACCAGAAGAGCAACAAAAAGCAGCTGATGCTGCGAAAAATGGTTATGGCTGGATGCCGGGTGAAGACTACATTCGCGACCAAGCGATTATTGTTGATAAAGCCGTATCGAATGCTGACATCGTGATTACGACTGCATTATTGCCGGGTCGTGACGCACCACGTTTAATCAAAGCAGAAACTGTTGCCAAAATGAAACCAGGCTCAATCATTTTAGATATGGCGGTTGAAACTGGCGGGAACGTTGAAGGTTCTGTCTGCGGCGAAAATGTTGTGACTGCAAATGGCGTTAAAATTCTCGGTATTCCAAATATTCCTTCAACAGTTTCGACTGAAGCGTCGGCACTATACGCACGTAACGTTTTGAATTTCATTGAAACCCTGTTTGATAGCGAAAAGAACTTCGCAATTAACCCTGAAGAAGAAATTCAAAAAGCACTACTTGTCACTCATGGCGGCCAAGTGCTGCTGAAACGTGGTTAAGGAGAATCATCATGGTTGAAACGATTACTATTTTTGTCTTGGCAATCTTTGTTGGTTACTACGTGGTTTGGGGGGTAACACCTGCACTACACACACCATTAATGGCTGTAACCAATGCTTTGTCATCGATCATTATCGTTGGTGCGATGATTCAAACCGTTGGTATCCCAGGTATTGTGGATGCAAGCGTACAGTTCCAAAGCATTAACGTGGTGAGTATTTTAGGTGCGATTGCCGTTTTCCTTGCAAGTATCAATATTTTTGGTGGCTTTGCGGTGACTGCACGTATGCTTGAAATGTTCAAACCTAAGCAAAAGAAAAAAGAGGGTTAATCCATGGAATTCATTAAAGAATATGCGGATTGGTTCTACCTGATTGGTGCCGTTCTTTTTATCTTAACGTTGCGTGGTTTGTCTGGTCCGAAAACTGCGATTCAAGGTAACCGTTACGGCATGATCGCAATGGCGATTGCTGTAATTACTACATTCTTTGTTGCAGATCATCCCGTGATTTGGATGATTGTGGGTGCAATGGTGTTGGGTGCAGTCGTAGGTATTGCACGTGCAAAAACAGTTCCGATGACGCAAATGCCTGAAACTGTGGCACTGATGCACTCATTGGTCGGTTTGGCTGCGGTACTGATTGCGATCGCTGCAATTCTACATAACAACCAATTGACTGCGGCATTCGCAGGAAATGAAGCGGTATTAACAGCTGCGGGTGTAGAACATGCTCATATGAGCAAAGTTCATTTATTTGAATTGTTTGTAGGCTGTTTCGTTGGTGCGATTACCTTCACAGCATCGGTATTTGCTTACGGTAAATTGGCTGCGAAGAAATGGGCAAAAACCATTTCAGGTGGATGGGTAAAACCTGTTCAAGCCTTAATTTTCCTTGCGATGTTGGCGTGTGGTATCTACTTCTTCACTACAGGCAACATGAATGCTTTCTGGGCAATGACTGTTCTTGCACTTGCATTTGGTTGGGTATGGATTGCGCCAGTAGGCGGTGGTGATATGCCAGTGGTGGTATCGCTACTGAACTCGTTCTCAGGTTGGGCTGCAGCAGGGATTGGTTTCACGCTTGAAAACAACATGCTGATTGTTGCAGGTTCACTGGTTGGTTCATCGGGTGCGATTCTGTCTTACATCATGTGTAAAGCCATGAACCGTTCAATCATCAACGTCTTGTTTGGTGGTGCAATGGGTGGTACAGCAGTAGCGGCGGCGGATAATGGTGAAAAAGCACAGCGTAATCACCGTTCAGGTTCTGCAGACGATGCTGGCTTCTTGATGTCAAATGCGGATAGCGTTGTGATCGTACCGGGTTATGGTATGGCGCAAGGTCGTGCACAAAATGCCGTGAAAGAATTGTGTGAAATCTTAAAAGAGCAAGGTGTAAAAGTTCGTTTTGCGATTCACCCTGTGGCAGGTCGTATGCCGGGCCACATGAACGTACTTTTAGCTGAAGCTGACGTTGCATATGAAGACATTCTTGAAATGGACGAGATCAACTCTGACTTCCCTGCAACAGATGTAGTACTCGTGATTGGTGCGAATGACGTTGTGAACCCAGCGGCAAAAGACGATCCAAGTTCTCCAATTTACGGTATGCCAATCCTTGAAGCGCATAAAGCACGTACTATTATGGTGATCAAACGCTCTATGGCTACAGGCTACGCAGGTCTAGACAATGACTTGTTCTATAACGATAAAACGATGATGATCTTCGGTGATGCGAAGAAAGTTGTGGAAGATATGACAAAAGCCATTAATGGCGGTGGTCATTAATCCATATTGCCAAAGTCCCGCTGTGATAAAGCGGGATTGAGGAAGATTTAAACCACCTTCGGGTGGTTTTTTGTTTTCTTCGCTTTTATTTTCTTGGCTTTTGATTAATGAATGCTTCACACTAAAAGTGCACAAATATTTAGCGCATCAGGTGCTTGAATCAAATTGATGCGTGTTTTGAAACCAAGGTACAGATCGATGAGCTGTTTTGTTCCATTAAATTCGATCTCAGTGATTCAAAATATTGTCGCGAACTGGTTTTGTGACGCAATGCATTGAAAAATAATTAATTGTCTGAAATTTGGTATTCTTTTTGCACAGCATGGTTATTCTTGGGGGAATAATCATGAAAAAAACATACTTGATGGCACTGTTTCTGAGTGTCCTGACATCGACTGCATGGGCAGTTGACCCGCAAATCGCCAGTAATATTCAAGAAATTCGTATCTCGCTCGACAGTATTTGGGTGGTACTGGGCGGTATCTTGGTGTTCTTTATGCAAGCCGGATTTGCCATGATCGAAAGTGGTTCAGTTCGCAGTAAAAATACCGTGAATGTACTCATGAAAAACTACATGGATGCCTGCTTGGGTGGTCTGGTGTTTTGGTTGGTGGGTTTTGGTCTGATGTTTGGGGTCAATACCACGGGCTGGTTTGGCTTCAGTCATTTTGCACCCGATCAACTGGATGATTGGCACTGGAACCTTCTATTTTTCCAAATGATGTTTGCTGCAACGGCAACCACCATTGCCAGTGGTGCAATGGCAGAGCGGATTCATTTTGTCGCTTATGTGGTGAGTGCGGCCGTTGTCTCAGGTCTGATTTATCCTGTCTTTGGTAGTTGGGCATGGGGCAGTTTATTTGGCGGAGACGGTTGGTTAAAAGCACTCGGATTTATCGACTTTGCAGGTTCGACCGTGGTGCATTCAATGGGCGGCTGGGTTGCCTTGGCTGGCATCATTGTATTGGGACCACGTTTGGGTCGATTTGGACGCAATGGGCAAAGCCATTATTTACCAGGGCATAACTTACCTTTGGTAGCATTAGGCGGTTTTATTTTATGGTTAGCATGGTTTGGTTTTAATGCAGGCTCGACCATTAATGCCAATGTCAGCGTAGGACGTATTGCTTTAAATACGCATCTTGCAGCGTGTGCTGCCGCGGTTGCATATATGTTGCTCTGCCTCATCCGATCTAAAGCCATTTTGATCCGCAGCACGATAAATGCCTCACTGGGTGGTTTAGTTGCCATTACGGCAGGCTGTGCAACGATGTCTCCACTGTATGCGGTCATCACCGGTTTATGTGCAGGTGTGATGGTGACCTTCCTACCAATGCTCATGGAAAAAATGAAACTGGATGATGTGGTTGATGCGGTGACCGTGCATGGATTCTGTGGCGCATGGGGAACATTGGCTGCAGGGATCTTCCTTGAAAATAATATGTTTAATGGCGATGTCATCGCGATACAAGGGCTTGGAGTGATTGCAGCCTTTTTATGGGGCTTTGGCGTTGCGTTCATTGTATTTAAGGTCTTAGATAAATTGTTGGGTGGCTTACGGGTGAGTAAGCAACATGAACAACGTGGTTTGGACTATACCGAGCATGCTGAATTGTCTTATCCCGAGTTTCAAAAAGATGTGACTTTTGAAACGGATGATATGACCAAACGTCATTAATAGGAGTAAAGCAATGAGCACCGAACTGTTGAATTTAGCACAACGCCGCGAAGCTTTAGAAAAAGGCTTACAACAATTTATTCATGGGACTTTACTCGACAGTGCGCTACGGCACTGGGAACAGCAGTACAGCATGAAACCGTCATTTGTCTTAAATCGCTTCTTAAATGATATCTGTACCACAGAGGAGCTTCGCTTTTATCGTAAAGATATGCTGAAGCAAGTTTTGTATGAGTTATCTACCTTAGAAAAGCAGGAACTGTTACGTGCTGAAAAACCACAGGAGCAGGTGCAAGAAGACGAGCTCATTGCAGAGACCATTAGCGAAGCTTTTTTAGGCTTTATCGAGTCAGTCATGCTGACGGTGAAATCTACAGATCAGGCTGATTTCACCCAAGATGTGATTGAGCAATTAGAAGAAATCGGGCTGGCAATTGCGGCAAATGCACAAATAAATACGGCGAGTTTTGTCGAGTTTTTGCCCTTGACCAGTTATGCCAAAGTTTTAACGAGCATTTATGAAGTGTATTGTGACTTTTATGGCCCGATGCGTGCAGACCAAGTTTATGCACAAACCAAGCTGAAAATTAAAGCCAATTATCCTGAGGTGGATTTACATCAACTGCTTTAGTGTAGGGGGTAAAACACCATGAAGCTGATAGTCCTTGGTGTATAAAATCAAGGGATAAAAAAAGCGACCTAATTAGGTCGCTTTTTTCTGGAAGCTTAAGCTACAGTTTCTGGAGCTGTACGCCATAAGCTTTCTAAATCATAGAATTTACGTGCTGTAGGTAACATCACATGTACCACTACAAAACCGAGATCAATCAGGATCCATTCTGCATCACGTTCGCCTTCAACACCGATAGGGCGGAATCCAGCTTTACGTGCTTCTTCTGCCACGTTGTCTGCAAGAGACTTAATGTGACGAGTTGAAGTACCGCTCGCAATAACAATCGCATCTGCTACGTTGCTGATAGTGCTGATATCAAGTTCAATAATATCTTTGGCTTTTACATCTTCAAGTGCTTCACGTACAACAGCTAAGCAAGCTTGTACGTCTTTGATTTGCGTTGATTTTGCGAGATCGAGAGAATTAGAAGCGCTGGGCGATGGTTCTAAATTCATAGAGGGTATGATTTCCTGACAATTTTACATGGTCTAATATAGCGGTTTTGTTGCTGAATTTCAAATCAACACGTCATTGACCATTGGCTAAATGAGGGAAGTATTTGTCTTTCCACGCAAAAGAATGTGATGAGTTGCTTCGTGGTCGGTATTCAGCCGCGATGTAACCTGTATATTGGCTTTGATCTAACCATTTAAAAATCTCTGCAAATGGAATCTGCGCTGAGTCAGGTTCATGTCGCCCCGGACAGTCAGCAAACTGTATGTGACCGATATCCTGAATATTTTCTGCCAAAGTACTGAGAATATCTTCACCCATCATCGCCATGTGGTAGCAGTCATATTGCATCTTCAAAGTAGAGTGTTGTACAGCTTCAAGCATTTCCTGAGCTTGGGCAATATTTTGCACCAAAAAGCGCGGCATATCAGTGCCATTAATCATTTCAAATACCGGTTGAATATGATGTTCGGACAACATGTGGCATGCCAGTTTAAGGTTGCTCGACAAGGTATTTAAACATGGGAGTAAGTCTGCATCTTGGGGCTGTTTGCCGGCTAAAATATTGACACTCGGTACATTTAACGCAGTGGCATAGCGAATACATTGCTCTAAGGCCTGATGAAATTGATTTTCACGCCCCGGAACTCCCGCAAGACCATCGCCGCCTTGCATCAAATCACCCGCAGGGACATTAATTAAACACAGGCTTAAATCATTGATAGTGAGCTGGGTTTGGATTTGCTCAATACTCAGCTCATACGGAAACTGAATTTCTACATGCTTAAAACCATGTTCACGAGCCAAAGCAAAACGCTCTAACAACGGCACTTCGGTAAAAATCATGGATAAATTAACCGCGAGCTGAGTCATGTATATCGTCCTTGAAGCAATTTACTTCTAAAGTGAAAGTCGTTAGTTTTGTTCGACATGTTGAATGATGGTGGCTAAATCTTTTTCTGCAAAACCATTGTCCTGATGGGCTTTGAGTTGCGATAAAGCAAGGCTGGCAACAGGGATGCTTAACTCAAACTCGGCGGCCAGTTGGACTGCATTATTCAGGTCTTTAGATAAAGTTTGAACTTTCCATTGCACGGGTTCGAACTGATGCGAGGCCATACGTGGAGTTAAAATCTGAAAAGGTTTTGAGTCTGCAAAACCACCGGCAAGCGCTGGTGCTAATAACGTGGTGTCTACACCTGATTTCTCGGCCAATGCAACGGCTTCGGCGATTAACGTACTATTGGCAGCAACGATCAGCTGATTACAAATTTTGGTGGCTTGACCTGTACCTGAGTCGCCCATGCGGGTAACACGTTGAGATAAAACATTGTAAATCAGACTCAAATCTTGAATCGTTTGAGCATCACCACCGGCAAAGATGACCAAAGTGCCTTGTTCAGCACCTGTTGTGCCCCCCGAAACAGGAGAGTCAATCCAAGTGACTTGTTTCAACTTTGCAGCTTGAGCCAATTGATGGGATTGATTCACAGAAAGACTCGAGAAGTCGACAATAATTTGTCCTGCCGCTAAATGGGTTTCGATGCTTGCATACACCGCGGCAACAGCAGCATCATCTGCGAGACAAGATAAAACCACAGGATAATGGGCAATCTTCTCCAATTGAAGCGCTGTCGCGCCAATCGCAATCAACTCATCACACGCAGCGGCAGTTCTGTTCCATACCGCAACTTCAAATCCTGCCTGAATGAGACGCGTGGCCATACGGCTACCCATCAGCCCCATACCTAGAAATGCAATTTTTGTATTACGATCAAACGCCATGTGCTGTACTCAATCTATCCTGTGTGACTATTTTACTTATATTGGCGTGGTAAAAACTGAACCTCTGGGTTCTTGTCTTTTTTACGTGCCAATTGGCTGTTTTTGCCGAGCAGTAATTTAAATTGCCAGATTTTTTCTAAGCGTAAAGAGCGTTTTGGACTATGTTCCATAGCATCTAGCACTTGTTTTGCCGCTGCCAAAGCATCTGGTGAACGTTGCGATAATTCTTCGGCTAACTGCTGTGCCTGAAGCAAAGGCTGTACATTTAAATGCGTCACTAAGCCAATATCCTTGGCATATTCTGCGTCAAAAATACGTGCTGTAAGGGTTAATTCTTTGGCTAAATCCAGTCCAATCACACCTTTGAGTGAGCGGGTTAAGCCCATATCAGGGACTAAGCCCCAACGACTTTCCATAATCGACATTTGCGTTTTCGGGTGGGCAATACGGATATCGGCAGCCAAGGCAAGTTGCATGCCTGCACCAAAGCAAAAGCCTTCAAGTGCGGCAATCACCGGCACAGGAAGTTGCTGCCAAATCAGAAAGGCTTTTTGAAATAAACTTTGACCGGGTTTTAACAGTTCCCATGCAGCATAGGCACGATTTTTCGGATCATTGAGGTCAGCCAAATCAATGCCAGCACTAAATACATTGGCTTCACCGGTTAAAATGACACAGCGTAAGCTACGATCTTTTTTTAATTTTTCAGCGGTGCTGACCAATTCTTTGAGCAATGCAAAGCTCATTGCATTACGTTTTTCTGGACGGTTTAAGTAAACCGTTGCAATGCCATTATTTTTTTCTACACGTAATAAAGCCATGGTAATTACTCTTGTTGTTTCTGCGCCCGAGCATAGCATGCACCCTGACAGGATACATGACAGTGCAGTCACAACAGAAGCTGGACGGCACTGACTTTAGTCGGACTGTGCTTAATTATTTTGTTTGGCTAAGATTTGTTGAGCTGCGTGTTCAACTTGAGCCATGACATTTTTTAACTCATCAAAACGGTTCAGGGTTTCTTGGACAAAAGCGTCATCTGCTTTACGGCGTTCCTTACGTAAGGTCGATACAAACTGCTCAAAATGACCTGAAACCTCTTGGAGGGTCGGAGCGCCCACATAGCGGGTTGCGCCATAAAGCCGATGTAGCACATGCTCTAATTGTGGAAAATCTTCATCTTCGATGAGTTGAGCCATTTCATGGATTTCTTGCTCAAAGCTATCGACGAGCATTTTCAGTAAATCGACCGCAAGGTCTTCTTTATTCGCGGCCAACTGCAAGCTTTGTTGCCAATCTAAAATACTCGGCTCTAGGGCTTCAATCACTGAACTGCGCTCTAAAACCGGTACTTTCTTAAAGTTATCGGTAGTCCATTGGGTCAAGATTTGAATAATTTGATCCATTTGAATTGGCTTGGTGACATAGTCATCCATACCGCTTTGTAGGAGTTTTTGTTTTTCATCAGAGAGCGCATGTGCCGTCAAAGCGATAATTGGAAGGCGCTTATGATTTTCGAAGGTTGACTCAAGTGAACGAATAGCGCGCGTGGTATCGACACCTGACATCACAGGCATTTGAATATCCATAAAGATGAGGTCAAAAGCTGCCAAACCTTGCTCTTGGCGAGCCTGAATGATTTCGATGGCTTCTTGTCCACTCAAAGCCTTAGTGGTTTTAACATTTAACTCAGAGAGCAGGGCTTCAAGCACAATCAGGTTTGGTAAATGGTCGTCGACAGCTAAAATGTGCAGACCTTGACCATTAAATTCTTCATGTTGCTCCTGATCAAACCAAGGCTCATTACTCAATAAATGAACCAATGCTGTACGGCTGAGTGGTTGATGCAATGGGCGAGCACGGTACTCGTTCAACATGCTTGGATCGAGCATCATTTGGTAGCCATAAACTGCTAAGTTACCGCTATAACGATGACGAATTTCTTTCAGTAAGGCTTCGGAGTCACCACTATGGTCAACAATTAACCAAGTATTTTCATTGGTTTTTAGCTGATTGAGACGGCTAAATAAATCTAGGATTGACTGCGTTTCAATATGTTCAACATCATAATTTTCTAAATAATGACGTAGGACATTGGCAGTTGCTGGATGTGCCAAGTAGGAAACGACTTGTAGATTGCTAAATTGTGGATGCACAATTTCAATTTCTTCATCGACCACAAAGCGCGCAGTAAACCAAAAGGTTGAGCCTTTTTCTGTTGGGGCACGTTCTTGGTTATCTTCAAAGCCAATTTGTCCATGCATCAGGCTGACCAATTGTTTGGAGATGGCAAGACCTAAACCTGTACCGCCAAATTGACGGGTCACAGATGCATCACCTTGCGAGAAAGATTCAAACAGTTTCTTACGGTCGGTACCGCTTAGGCCGATACCACTGTCTTGCACACTAAAGTGCAGCAGGCATTGACCGATGTCATCGTGCTCCATACGGACACGGACAATAATTTCACCATCTGGAGTGAACTTAATCGCATTTGAAATTAAGTTGGTCAAAATTTGCTTGAAGCGTAGGGCATCGCCGACCACAAATTTCGGCACATTGTCCGCATAGTAGAAGGTCATATCGATGTGCTTTTGCGCTGCCAATGGCGACAACATATCCATCACATCAAAGACGGCTTCTTCTAAGTCAAATTGCGCAGTTTCGAGTTCTAGTTTGCCGGCATCAATTTTGGAGAAATCGAGCACGTCATTAATTAAAGCCAATAAATGCGCAGAAGATTTACGAATCGTTTGTAGATATAAATTTTGCTCATTACTGAGGTTGCCTTGGCGCAGTAAAAGATGAATAAAACCATCAATACTGTTAAGTGGCGTGCGCAGTTCATGGGAAATATTGGCTAAGAACACCGACTTCGACTGATTGGCATGGATTGCTTGGTCACGTGCTTGACGGTAGGTGATGTTTTGCACCTCTAAAGTATCGAGCGTGCGTCTTAAGTCATCTTCCGTTTGTTCTGTATGTTCACGTAGTTCTAAAAAGCTGAAATGTAAGCGTTTAACAACATTGGCAATATCACGCTGTAATAAACGGAGTTCGCCAGTACTGTTAATGATCATGTGCTGATCTAGGGTGTCGGCATTTAAACGTTGTAACTGCATGCGAATTTCGTACATTGGTGCGATCCAACGACGTGAATAAAAATTCAAACACAGCAAAAGTAATAAGAGCGTCAATAAGCCTGTTGCAATCAACACGATTAACACGCGATAGCGGGCAATTTGCAGCGGTTGATTATCCAGTTCAATGCTTAACCATGCCGGCGTCTGGGTTGAATCTAAAATTTTCAGGGCATAAATATGGTTACCCTGATGTGCAATCGGTCCAATAAAAGACGCTTTACTGTCAAAAGCAGGCCAAATATCTTGATCTTGAAAGCCAATGCTCAGGCGGTTGTTGCCTTTGAAATCTATAATCGCGGCACGAATCAAATGTTTTTCGTTCAACATGCTTTGCATGGCGTTACGAGCTTGATCAAACTGCCACGGATAATGGTTGAGCAACTCTATGGCAGATTCTGATGTCGGTTGATAACGCGTCAGGATCGCGACAGCCATTTGTTTTTGTTGTGCTTTGGCTGCATTGGAGGTTTCCGTTATTACCAACATCGCACCGACACAGGCCAAAATGGTGATCGGCACGAAAATAAGTGCAATCAACTGACCATAGGCATGATTTAAGTGTAGGCGTTTAAAAAGCTTTTTGTTGATATTTGACATGGTTTAAGCAGTTTATTCCTTATGCCCCGAATATTAGCATGGATTATTTAAAACTGATTGCGCTTTAATCACTTTCGCGAAAAAGCGAGGCAAATGGGTGCAGGCAAAGGCATTTTTTCATACAATAGGCGCACCTCGATATAGGTGTGAATAATGAGTAATACAACCCCTGATTTTCAAGCAGACGATTTTTTATTAGACCATTACGTCGGCAACACGCCGTTAGTGCGTTTACAGCGTCTGGCAAGTCATACTCAAGCAACAGTATTAGCCAAGTTAGAAGGCAATAACCCAGCGGGTTCGGTCAAAGACCGCCCTGCATATAACATGATTATGCAAGCGGAAAAGCGTGGTCAGATTAAACCGGGTGATACGTTGATTGAAGCGACGAGCGGAAACACAGGGATTGCTTTAGCTATGGTTGCAGCAATGCGTGGCTATAAAATGACCTTGATCATGCCTGCAAGTTCTAGCCAAGAGCGTAAAGATGCCATGCGTGCCTACGGTGCTGAACTGATCGAATCTGAAAACATGGAAGAAGCACGTGATCTTGCCCTTCAAATGGAAAAAGACGGCAAAGGTTTAGTCCTAAACCAGTTTGGTAACCCGGACAATGTGGAAGCACATTACCTCACTACGGGTCCAGAAATTTGGAAACAAACAGGCGGTAAAATTACACATTTCGTCAGCTCAATGGGAACCACTGGGACCATTATGGGGATTTCGAAATATTTAAAAGAACAAAATCCGGATATTCAAATTGTCGGTTTACAACCGTCTGAAGGCTCAAACATTGCTGGTATTCGCCGTTGGCCACAAGAATATCTTCCTACGATTTTTGATCCTTTATGTGTCGATCGCATTATGGATATTCCGCAAATTGAAGCGGAAAAAACGGCTCGTCGTTTAGCACGTACAGAAGGTATCAGTGCAGGTACCTCATCGGGTGGTGCGGTATGGGCTTCAGTTAAATTGGCTGAAGAAAATCCGGATGCCGTGATTGTTTGCATCGTATGTGACCGTGGTGACCGATACTTGTCTACTGGTCTATTCTCTGTTGTTGATCCTGAATAATTACAGTGGCCGATCGGCACTGGTGAGTACTTATGCGTTTACCTGTTTTAATTTTTGATATCGAAACACTGACAGATTTGAAGTCAGGTGCGCATTTGTATGGACTGGATCTGCCTGAGGTGGATCTAGATGCTGCGCTGACTAAACTGCGTCGCCAAGAGGTGGGCACGGATTTTCAGCGTTTGGCCTTGCATGAAATTGTCTGTATCTCTGGACTATGGATTGATGAAAAGGGCATGAAGTTGTTTTCATTTAGCCGTGAAGACAATAGCGAAGCTGAAATTTTAAAAAAATTCGTTTCTATTTTTGAAAAGCGACATCCGACTTTGGTCAGTTGGAACGGTTCGCAGTTTGATTTGCCTGTAATTTTGTTCCGTGCCATGTATCACGGACTATCTGCACCAAGTTTGTTCGATCAGGGCGAGATTGATACGCAAAAGCGCTATAATAACTACCAGAATCGTTATCATCATCGTCATGTAGATTTGATGGATGTCATGGCCATGTTCCATGGTCGTCATTTTCAAAAGCTCGACGATGCAGCACATTTACTTGGTTTCCCCGGTAAACGTGGTGATGGTGGCTACCATGTGCCTGAATATGTGCGTGAACAACAGTGGATGGAACTGACCAGCTACTGTGAAGGTGATGTGCTCAATACATGGTTGATTTATTTACGCTGGCTGTTGCTGAAAGGGCAGTTATTGTTGAATGATCATCAGCACTTGATTCAAAGTACGATTCAATATTTACAAACTCAGCCGCAACACGCTGACTTTTTATTGGTATGGCAGCAAACCTCGCAACGTACCGAATTCACCCAATCTGATTTCCCATCTTCCACACATTAGGTACGCATGAAACACAAAGCCAAACCCCAAAAAGCCCAACAACCCATTTATACATTTCAGGTTGAATCGCTTTCACATGAGGGGCGAGGCATAGCGCACTTTGGGACGCATCCAGATCATCCTGCGGAAAAACACGGTAAGAAAGTATTTATTCGTTATGCATTGCCAGGTGAAACGGTGCATGCGCGTATTACTAATGTCGTTAAGCGTCTTGAAGAAGCAGACAGTCTGGAATTGCTGAGTGAAGAGTCGTCTCTACGGGTAAAACCAGCCTGTCCACATTATGGGGTCTGTGGTGGGTGTAGCATGCAGCATATTCATCCCGACGAGCAAATTCGTTTAAAACAAGATGTTTTACAATCACATTTGCAACATTTTGCTGGGATACAACCTGATCAATGGTTAGCTCCTTTACGTTCATTGCGTGAAGATTACCGTCGTAAAGCGCGTATCGGTGTGCGTTACTTACCTGCAAAAGATAAGCTCGTGGTCGGCTTTCGTGAAAGCCAGTCAAATAAACTGACTTCGATTGACCGTTGTATGGTGTTGGATCGTGAATTTGGCTCAATCACCACACTCAAACAACTGTTACAAGGTTTGCAAGGTAAAGCAGATATTGGGCATATGGAACTGGCCATGGGAGATCAAGAAATTGCTCTCCTGATTCGTCATACGGCGGAACTTTGCGCGGAAGATGTCAACCAATTAGTAAAATTTGCGTTACATAAAGAGTGGCAACTGTACTTACAACCTGAGGGACCGGACAGCTTACATCGTGTGGATCATCCCGATGCACCGATGCGTCTGCACTATGGTCTAAGTGACTTTGCTGTGAAATTTGGCTTTAATCCTCAGGACTTCACGCAAGTGAATTCCACGATTAATCCGCAAATGGTGAAACTGGCATGTGAATTGCTTCAGTTACAACAGGGTGAGCGAGTTCTAGATCTGTTTTGTGGCTTAGGAAACTTTTCTTTACCACTTGCTCAATGTGTGGGTTCAACGGGTCAAGTCGTTGCAGTTGAAGGGAGTGAAGAAATGGTTCAGCGTGGTGCAGAAAATGCACAAAACAATGGCCTTTCGCAACTGAAATTTTATTCACAAGATTTAACAAAAGATTTTTCGCATCATTCTTGGGCAAAACAAGGATTTGATGCATTATTGATAGACCCACCACGTTCTGGTGCAGAAGAAATAATGCGTTATGTGCCCAAATTTGGTGCAAAAAGAATCGTTTATGTGTCATGTAATCCTGCAACACTAGCACGCGATGCTGGAATGCTGGTACAACAAGGCTACCGTTTGAAAAAAGCGGGTGTCATGGACATGTTTACCCATACAGGGCATGTCGAATCGATTGCTTTGTTCGAAAAAGAAAATCAGATAAACGATTAAAAGTTATGAAGCGTAGAAAACTAGGAGTAGGGTATGGTCACAGTACGTGAACAATTACCTGGACGTCTCAATGAGCTGTCTCAGGAAACGACTGTAGAACATGCCGAGCAAGCACAGCATGATCTAGCTGAATGGCTAGAACGTGTGAGTGGCATGTTTGACGGGGCTCCTCTAAAGCAACTCGAAGAAGTTGCACATCTGACCTTACAGAATGAACTTGAAACAACGGTCAACCATCGCTCGAATACCTTCTATACCGGTATTGAAATGGCGGATATTCTTGCTCATCTGTATGCGGATGAAGATACGTTATCAGCAGCCATGCTGTATCGAAGTGTTCGTGAAGGCGTAACCAGTTTAGAAGAAGTCCAAAGCAAATTTGGCGATCAAGTGCATGCTTTAGTGAAAGGCACGCTTGCCATGGGTAAGTTGTCTGACCTGATTGAGCAAAATAAACGTCTAGAAGATCATTTTAATAATAACCAACGTGAACATTTGACCGGCATTTATAAAATGCTGATCTCTGTGACTGAAGATGTTCGTGTTGTATTAATCAAACTTTCTGAACGTACCTATGCATTACGTGAGTTAGCGCATTCAACCAAAGAGCGTCAAGAGCGTGTCGCACGAGAAATTTTAACCATTTACTCGCCGCTCGCGCACCGTTTAGGGATTGCACAGCTTAAGTGGGAGCTTGAAGATCTCGCTTTCCGTTATCTAGCACCTGAACGTTATAAAGAAATTGCATCCTTACTAAATGAAAAACGTTTAGAGCGTGAACAATATATTCAGTTCGTAACAGAAAAGTTGCGTAAAGAACTGTTAGATCATGGCATTGAGGCCGAGATTAATGGTCGGGTGAAACACATTTATTCGATTTATCGAAAAATGAAGAGTAAGAACCTGAGCTTTGATCAGCTTTATGACATTCGAGCGGTTCGTGTTTTGGTGGATAATGTACCTGAGTGTTATCATACACTGGGGATCGTTCATCAGATTTGGCGTCATATTCCGCATCAGTTCGATGATTATATTACCAACCCGAAAGCCAATGGTTATCGCTCACTGCACACGGCCGTGATTGCAGAGAACAAATCTTTAGAAGTGCAAATTCGTACGCACAATATGCACGAAGAAGCTGAACTCGGGGTGTGTTCGCACTTTAACTATAAAGAAGGCTCTAAAACCACAGATTATTCATTTAATCATCGCTTACATTCTTTGCGTGCAGTGCTTGAACATTATCAAGAACGAAATGATGCCAGCGCACATAAAGAAGATGAAGATTCTGAAAACTTCGAACAAATCCAAGAGTTTGAAGATTTTGAGAAAATCTATGTGTTTAGTCGTGACGGTGATATCAAAGAATTACCACGCGGTTCGACTGTGCTCGACTTTGCCTATCATGTGCATACTGAAGTGGGCAACAAGTGCTATGCAGCACGGGTGAACCAACGTTATGTGCCTCTAACCTATACCCTAAAAACTGGGGAGCAGGTCGAGATTTTAACCAAGAAAGATCGTGAACCGAACCGAGATTGGTTGGTGAACTCGCTGGGTTATATCAAGACGGCTCGTGCACGTGACAAGTTGCGTCATTGGTTCCGTCAGCAAGACCGTAGTAAAAACTTGGAAGTGGGACGTGAGATTCTGAATAAAGAATTGTCACGTTTGGCGATTCACCCGAAAAGTATCGATTTGAATGATTACTGCAATCATTTTAATGTGAAATTGGGTGAAGATATCTTGATTGGCTTGGTGAGTGGTGACATTAGCCTGCATGCCTTAATCAATCAGGTTAACCGTCATATGCACCTCGATCAGGATGAGCCTGAACTGGTGTTAAAACCGACATTGAACCCTCGTGCAAGTCATACGCTTTCGGCGCATGGTATTTTGATTGATGGTCTGGACAATGTAGAACTACACATTGCTCAGTGTTGTCAGCCTGTGCATGGTGAATCGATTGCCGGTTATATCACCCTGAATCGTGGCGTGAGTATCCATAAGGTCGCATGTCCGGATTATATCCGTATGATTGGACAAGAGCCTGAACGTGCGGTTGAAGCGGATTGGGAAATGCAGCCAACCCGTGGTCAAAGTGTGCAAATCGTGGTGGAAGCTTATGACCGTCGTGGTTTGCTTAAAGATTTGACTCAAGTGATTTTCTCAGACCAAATCAACATTCGTCAGGTGAATACGATTTCCGAAAGTGATGGTATTGCCAATATGAAGTTATTGATTGAAGTGAAGGGATTGGCGCAGTTGTCGAAACTGTTGGCACGTCTAGAGCAACAACCGGGCATTATCAGCGCACGTCGCTTGGTACAAGGTAGCTAAAAATAAAATTGTATAAAAAACCCGCTGCGTGCGGGTTTTTTATATTTTGGCTTTTATATTATTTCATGGGGAAATATAACTAAATCTATGATATTTCAAACGGTCAACATATATTCTGTAAAAAAAAAATCGTCAATGCTATAATCCGCGCCATTCTGAAATATATGTTTTAAAGGCTAAGGAAATACAGCGCATGGTGCTTATGAATATATCTCGGCTGGTGATGAGCCGGGCCGATGAGGTATTTCCTGCCTTAGAGCAAATTCCTGCAATGCAGCGTCGCCGTTTGTCATTGGTGGCGAAGCTGGCTTTAAACTCGGCTATGCAGGTTTTGGCGAACCAGCGCGTTGACTATATTGTATGGGTTTCGCAGTATGGTGATGAAACCAAGACCCTGAAAATTTTAGAAGATGTGCTGCATGAGCAAACACCATCGCCGACGCAGTTTTCAACTTCTGTACATAACGCTGTATCCGGTCTGTATTCGATCTTATGCAAAGATGCTACTCCTTCAACCAGTTTAGCTGGTTCTTGGAATGATGCATTGATTGAAGCCTATGCTTGGCTCAAGACGATGCCCGAAGCCAGCCGCGCGTTGGTGGTGTATTATGATGAAGCATTACCTGAGCTGTATGCTGAACATCAGCCCTTTACTGCTTTTGCCATGAGCGCAGTGGTTTCACTGCAACCTGAAAATTTAAAGCTGGATCTTTCCCACCATTCGTATAAACAGACGTATTTTCAGCAGGCATTGCAATTTTATCATTTCTGGCAAGATGACAGTCTATTTGAAAGCGCTGCGTGGACAAAATGCTGAACTTAAAAAATATCAAGAAAAAAGCCAATTATGTCTGGCGTGTCGGTGCGACAGGCTTTAGTTTTGCCAGCTTTGGAGCAGGTGGAGCAGCGATAGGTGGCCTTGTTGCGCCTTTGGTGAAACTCAGTACCCAAGATGAAGCCTTACGCATACAGCGCACGCAAAAAGTCATTAAGCACAGCTTTAAAGGCTTTACTGAAATGATGGTTAAGCTGGGCATTATGACCTATGAAGTTGAAGGGCTGGAAAAACTGCAGCACAGTCAGCAGGAGTTGGTGATTGCCAATCATCCGACACTGATTGACGTTGTGGTTTTAATTGGTTTAATGGAACAGGCAAATTGCGTGGTTAAACAGGCGCTGTGGTCTAACCCATTTACCAAAGGTCCTGTGCAGAGTGCAGGCTATATTCTAAATGCAGGTTCAGAACAATTTATTCAGGATTGCGTGAACAAACTGCAGCAGGATAAAGCGGCATCGTTACTGATTTTCCCAGAAGGGACACGGACTGAAAAAGATACACTGTTGAATGACTTTCAGCGCGGCGCTGCCAATATTGCCTTGCGCGCAGGTGTACCAATTCGGCCAGTACTGATTACATGTACACCTTCGACCCTGACCAAAAATGAAAAGTGGTATCACATCCCAGAACAGCCTTTTCATATTCACGTGAAAGTTTTGGATGCGATCCAAGTGGAAGACGTATTGGATGATGTTAGTGTCAATCCAAAAAATGTACGTCAATTAAATCAACAATTACAGCGGTTTTTTAACCAAGAGTTATCTTTAAATGAACAATCTTGCTGATGAATTGAAGCAAATGATTATTGATGTGCTTGCCCTAGAAGACATCACCATTGCAGACATTGAAACAGAATCGCCTTTATTTGGCGACGGTTTGGGTTTGGATTCAATTGATGCATTGGAGCTGGGCTTGGCATTGAAAAAGCGTTACGGCATTCATTTAAATGCAGAGTCTGCAGAAACCAAAGAACACTTTAAATCAATTCAAAGCTTAGTGGCTTTAGTTGAAGCTCAGAAAACAACATAAGAGGTTGCTATGCTTGCACAAGAAACCGTTTTAGAAAAATTGCGCGAATGGATGGACGAATTGTTTGAAATCGCGCCTGAAGATGTACAGCTTGAGTCCAATCTGGCAACAGATTTGGATGTAGACAGTATTGATGCGATTGATTTGGTCGTAAAGATTAAAGAATTAACCGGTAAGCAAGTAAATCCGGAAGATTTTAAAAATGTCCGCACCGTACAGGACGTTGTAGCCGTCATTCAGAATATGTCAGCTGAATGAATGCAGTTTTTAAAGGGATAGCAGTAATCGGATTGATTCTCTATCCTTTTTTTGTCGGCTATGGTTTGGCAAAAGGCCACTATTCATGGGTGAGTGTGCTGCTGATTGCACTGGGCATGATGCGCATGTTCAGCAAGGGCAATGCTTTGCTGTGGCCTTTGACCGGCTTTGCTATACTCTGCGGTGGGCTAAGCTTGATACTTAAAGATCATGCGTGGCTAAAACTGTACCCAGTCTGCATGAATGTGGGTGCTTTGATTATTTTCAGTATGACCTTAATCAAACCGCCATCCATGATTGAGCGCTTTGCGCGGTTAGCTGAGCCAGAATTACCGCCAGAAGGCGTGCATTGGACACGTCAAGTCACCAAAGTGTGGTGCGGATTTTTTGCTATCAATGCGCTGATTGCATTATGGACGGTGTATTTTGTGTCAATGAAGATTTGGGTGCTGTATAACGGTTTTATTTCCTATGTGTTGATGGGTATTTTATTGCTCGGAGAGTACTTGCTGCGCAAACGCCAGCAGCGATTGCATCAGGCGCAAAAATAGCGTCATTTTCATTTTTTTAATTTAGAAAATAATCACGGTTTAGAAATAACATTTATGTCTTGTCATTTTCAGCACCATCTGCATTCATCCCGAACTTTATGTATTCAGTCTGATCTACGTGAAATTTCATTTCAGGATTTTTGGCAGGATGTTGCGCTGCAGGCAATTCAGATCCGCATGTCATCTGAACCTGTTTGGGCGCTGTGGGAACAAGACAGCTATGAGTTTTTGGTGCTGCTATTTGCTGCTTTGCAGGCAAAAAAACAGGTATTGCTGCCGCCCAACCGTGTCAGTGACTTAGAAAAAGAATTGGCTGCCGAGCAGATCTATTTTTTAAAACGCAGTGAAATCTCAGATAAAAAACATCAAGAAACTTTTGAATTTGATGACGCCTTTTTAAATCAGGCGCAGGTGTATTTTTATACCTCAGGCTCTACGGGCCAACCGAAAAAAATTCCTCGTACCTTACAGCAGCTGTTTAATGAAGTTTGCGGCCTAGATGCCAGCTTTGCTTTGCCCGAACAGGCCGTCGCAATTGCAACAGTCAGCCATCAGCATATCTATGGCTTATTGTTTAAACTGCTGTGGCCTTTAGCGAGTGGGCGCAGCTTTTATCAAAAGCAATTGGCCTTTCCAGAAGATGTAGCAGATATTCAAAAGAAAATCGCGCATTTACTGCTGCCAAACTATGTGATTTCCAGCCCAGCCTTGCTTAAACGCTGGACCAAGGATGTACTGCTGCAAGACTGTATTATGGTGTATTCCTCTGGCGGCAAGCTGGATGCGGGTGTCCGCCCATATTTGAACAGTCCCATTACAGAAGTGTTTGGCAGTTCTGAAACAGGCGGAATTGCGCATCGTCAGCAGGATGATGCCTTATGGACTCCTTTTGCCAATGTTGATATTCAGGCTCAGGAACAGCAAGAATTGGCAGTCAAAACCAATCATGCATTTAGTACAGACTGGATTTTGACGGGTGATAAAGTCGAACTGACAGAAACGGCGAACCCTAAGGGTCCATTTCGATTGCTGGGCCGTTTAGACCGAATTGTGAAACTGGAAGAAAAGCGTTTAAGCCTCGATGCCATTGAACTGAAAATTTCAGATTTAGAGGCTGTACAGCAATGTCATGTATTAGTTTATGAAAAAGAGCACCGTCAAATTTTAGCCGCGGTGGCTGTGCTGACGGATGAAGCGCGTCAGCATCTGCAGGAAATGGGCAAAGCGGCATTCGTAGCGCATTTAAAAAAACAGTTAAGTGAAAAGCTGGAGAGTATTGCCATTCCGCGGCAATGGCGTTTCTTGTCTCTGATGCCGCAAAATGCGCAATCAAAACTCAATAAGCAGTATTTAAAGTCTTTGTTTCAGCTGATGCAGCTGCCTGTAGTTTTGACACAGCAGATACACGATGAGCAGCTTAATTTAGCGCTGGAATTCAGTCCTGAGTTAGAATGTTTTAAAGGACATTTTCCGAATTTTCCAATTTATCCAGGCGTTGGTCAAATTGGCTTCATTCAGCATTTTGCAAAGCAGCATTGGGCAGATTTGCAATGGTGCAATGGTTTTGAGCAGTTAAAATTTCAGGACTTGATTCGTCCTTATCAATGTGTGGATTTATCCTTAGTGCGAAAGGCGCACAAAGTCAGTTTTGAACTGAAACAACACGATAAAACATTGGCTTCTGGGCGGCTGCTGTTTGCTGTTTCAGCGGCAGAAGAATAAGCCGAGGGTATAAGAATGCAGCATTGCTTTGTAATTCCAGTTTATAACCATCCGCATTATTTGGCGGCCTTAACTGAACATCTAAACGTTTTTCAGTTGCCTATTATTATGGTGAATGATGGCAGTGATGCTGAATGTACAGCGGTGCTGCGGTCATTGGCTGCAGATAACCCTTTACTGGATTTGGTTGAGCATGAAGTTAATCAAGGCAAGGGCGGGGCGGTTATGACGGGGCTGCAGCATGCATATAAGCAGGGCTATAGTCACGCCTTGCAATTAGACTCGGATGGTCAGCACGATTGGAATGATATTCAGCGCTTTTTAGATGCCTCGACGCAGCATCCAGAAGCGATGGTGATTGGTCAGCCTGTATTTGATGCGACTGTCCCGAAAAAACGCTTATATGGACGTTATGCAACACATATTTGGGTCTGGATTAACAGCCTATCTTTTGAAATAAAAGACAGTATGTGCGGTTTTCGAGTTTATCCGCTGGCGCAGACAGTAAACGTACTGAATAGCGCTAAATTTCAGCCGCGCATGGGCTTTGACTCAGAAATTTTGGTGCGCTTGAAATGGGAAAATGTACATTTTGTGAATGTGCCTACGCGGGTCATCTATCCTGAAGATGGTATTTCGCATTTTAATGTTTGGCGAGATAATTTAGGAATGGCTCGCGCGCATAGCCGCTTATTGGGCGGCATGCTGCTGCGCTTACCCAAATTGCTGTATTACAAAGTGAAAGGCTAAGCGTGTCAGAGCAAAAAAAGACAGAAAAAAGCACTCCCAAATGGAGCAGCATCAAAGAGCGTGGCGGCATGTTGCCACTGATGCTGATGCTCGGCTTTTACCGATTGGGTGGACGCTGGCTGTGCAGATTGGTGCTGTATTTTGTGATTATGTGGTATTGGCTGTTTTCAAACACAGCACGCCAAGCTTCTTTACTGTATTTAAAAAAGCTGCATCATTTTGCAGGCAGTCAATCGCCTTTTGCGTCTGAGCCGCATATGGGGCAGACCTATACGCATTTAATGCAGTTTGGCGAATGCATTTTAGATAAAATTGAAGGCTGGCTGGGCAATGTGGCTGAGCAGGAACTGCAATTACATGGGCATGAACATTTCCGTGCGCATTACCAAAAAGGCGCAGTGATTGTTGTTTCACATTTTGGCAATATTGAGCTGCTGCGTGCGGTGAAGTCTGAACATGCACAAAAAATTAATGTGCTGGTCTATCAAAAGCACGCGACAAAATTTAATGAATTTTTAAAGAAGCTGAATGAGCATGCAGATGTGAATTTGGTTTCGGTAGATGAGCTGGGTATAGAAACCGCATTGATTTTGCAAGATAAGCTGGATCAAGGCGAATGGGTGATTGTGGCTGCCGACCGTGTGCCTGTGCAGTCTGGCCGTGTCCAGCCTGTTGAGTTTTTAGGGGAACAGGCGCTGTGGCCGCAAGGCGCGTGGATTTTGGCAAGTTTGCTGACAGCGCCCGTTTTGGCGGTGTTTTGCTATCGGGTGCAAGCGCATTTTGAAGTGCATATTCATAAAGTGGCAGATCAGCTGAACTGGCCGCGTAAAGAGCGCATGCAAGCCATGCAGCAGACCACTCGGCAATATGTGCAGCTGCTGGAACAGCATTGCATGCGTGCGCCGTATCAATGGTTTAATTTTTATAATTTTTGGAATAAAGGATAAGTCTTGTGTTAACGATTGGGGAATTCGCTCTCAGCATTGAAGATATTGTGGCTGTTGCGCGTAAAGAACATCAAGTAGCACTGCCTGCTTCAGATGAGTGGAATGCATTGATTCAGCGCGGCGCAGATTTTCTCGATCAGTTATTGCAGGATGAAGGCGTTATTTATGGCGTAACCACAGGCTATGGCGATTCTTGCCTTGTGGAAATTCCACCGCATCAAGTAAATGAACTGCCTTTGCATTTGTCACGCTTTCATGGCTGCGGTATGGGCCAAAATTTGGATTTAATCACCGCGCGTGCAGTGGTCGCAGTGCGTTTATGTTCGCTGGCACGCGGCTATTCAGGTGTATCGCACGCCTTGCTGCAGCGTTTGGCGTGGATGCTGAATGAAGATGTGATTCCCGTCATTCCATCGGAAGGTTCTGTCGGCGCTAGCGGTGATTTAACCCCATTGTCTTATATTGCGGGTGCGCTGGTAGGCGAGCGTGATGTGTATTATCAAGACAAGATTGTACCCATTGCAGAGGTCTATGCCGAAAAAGGCATGCAGCCTTTAGTGATGCGCCCTAAAGAAGGTTTGGCCTTGATGAATGGTACAGCGGTGATGACTGCCATTGCGTGCCTGAACTATAAAAAAGCAGAACAGATTGCCTTGGCTAGCACCATGGTAACGGCATTGAATGTCTTGGCGCTGGAAGGAAATCCAAGCCATTTTGATGAAGTACTGTTTGCGCAAAAACCACATCCAGGTCAGCAGCAAATTGCAACCCAACTGCGTGTATGGTTGAACAGCCAAGTGCAAACTGAACATCAAAGTTCACGTCTGCAGGACCGTTACTCACTGCGCTGTGCACCGCATATTATTGGCGTATTTGAAGACTCCAAAGTGTGGCTGCGCCAGTTTATTGAAAATGAATTAAATTCCAGCAATGACAATCCATTGATTGATCCGGTGAATTTGCGTGTACTGCATGGCGGACATTTCTATGGCGGTCATATTTCGCAGGCCATGGACAGTTTAAAAATCATGATTGCCAATATTGCAGACTTGATGGACCGCCAGCTCGCGCAATTGGTCGATTACAAAATGAATAACGGCCTGCCGCGCAACTTGACGGGTTCAAGCCCAGAACGCATGCCGTTGAATCATGGATTTAAAGCCGTGCAAATTGGGGTGTCGGCATGGACAGCAGAAGCGCTGAAACAGACTTTGTCAGCATCCATTTTTTCTCGTTCAACTGAATGTCATAATCAAGATAAAGTCAGTATGGGAACCATTGCAGCGCGTGATGCGAGTCGTGTGATTACGCTGACTGAACAGGTAATGGCGGCATTGAGCTGTGCTGCGGTGCAGGCGGTTCAATTGAAAGGTTTAGATACAGAACTCAGTCTAGTATTAACAGCATTTCAACAGTGGGTGCTTCAAAGCTTCAACTATGTGGAGGAAGATCGCCCTTTACAAAACGAGCTGCAGGCGCTGGTCAACCGTTTTGAAAATTTAGAACTTTTGAACAGCATTGCTGTATAAGCCAAGGATAAAGCGATGCATGCAGATGTGATTATTGATGTTCCTTTTCATGATGTGGACACCATGAATGTGGTTTGGCATGGGCATTATTTAAAATATTTTGAAATTGCCCGCTGTAAGCTGCTGGATCAGTTTCATTATAACTATACGCAAATGCGTGATTCAGGCTATGCATGGCCTGTAATTGAAAGCCATGTGCGCTACGTGCAGGGCATCGAATTTGAACAAAAAATCCGTGTACGCGCAATTTTAAAAGAATGGGAAAACCGTCTGAAAATTGAGTATCAGATTTTTGATGCAATTTCGGGCAGACGCCTCACTAAAGGTTATACCACGCAAGTGGCAGTGAAGATTGCAACACGTGAAATGTGTTACCAGTCGCCTCAAATTTTATTGGACTGTTTAAATGTATGGTCTGAATTTAAAGCGGAGTAGTAGGATGAATATTCGATCTCCTATTTTAAAAGCAGTATTGCCGCTGTGTTTGATTACAGCTTCTGCTCTGATGACATCTGCAGGTCATGCGCAGAATACTGAATTGAAGCAGGTCTTTTCACAGTTGGCGGCTACACCAGTGGTACGCGCCAATTTTGAACAGCAGAAAAAATTGGCTTCGCTGAATAAAACCTATGTTTCGAAAGGCGAAGTGCTGTTCAGTAAAAATCAGGGTGTGTTGTGGCAAATACAAAGCCCTGTGAAAGCAGATTTAATCGTGACGCCGCGTAAGCTGGTGCAAAAAACGCAGCGCACTTCAAGCCAAATTGCAGTTGATAAAACGCCTTATGGTTCTGTTGCGACCATGTTTTTACAGCTGATGTCTGGAAATGAAACTGCACTGGCAAAAAACTTTAATGTGGTTTCAGCCAATTACAGTCCTGCACAGTGGAATGTGGTGCTGACGCCAAAGAGCAGTTTATTTAAAAAACTGTTTGTCCGTGTTGATGCTCAAGGTCAGCGTTATGTGAACCGCATTGTGATTCAGGAACAGGCCAATAACAGTACGGTCATCCGTTTTAGTCAGCAAAGCGCTCAACCTCAAACTTTAACGGCTGCGGAAAATGCGCTTTTCCAATTGGCAAAATAAATTTACCGCCATTTGGCTGGTCATACTCTGTGTCATTGCGGTTGTTTTAGCTGCGGCATGGCTGAACAATGGCATTAAAATTCAGACCAATATTTTTGCCTTGCTGCCAGAAACACATCAAGATGCGAATCTGGAGCGTGCGCAGAACTATGTCAGCAATCAGCTGAATGACAAAGTCTTTGTGGTACTGGATGCTCAAAATGACCAGCAGCTGGATCAAGCCACAAAAGTACTGAAAACGCAGGCCAATCAAAGCCAGCTATTTCAGTCTGTACGCCCTCAGCTGGACTATGACAAATTTGCCAAACTGCTGTATCAGCACAAGGCAGGGCTGTTAACCCAGAGCGATCGTGAACTGCTGCAGCACAAAGATTACGCGGCATTAGCAGAGCAAGGCTTATTGCAATTGATGAGTCCGGGTATGCCAGTCACGGCGGAAATGCTGCAAAGTGATCCGCTCTTGCTGTTTCCACGTTATGCGATGGGGCTTAGCGCGTTACAGAACAATTCGGATATTAGCCTAGAACAAGGCTTTGCCACCAAGCGCGATGAACAGGGCATTTCCAGATTGGTGGTGCTGCAGCTTAAGAACAGTCCTTACAGCATTGCCTATCAAGAACAGACCGATGCTTTTATTCAGCAGATGAATCAGCAGCTGCGCCAATTGCAGGTTAAACCGCATTGGACAGGAACACTGCTGTTTGCGCAATTTGGCACAAACTCTGCGAAAGAAGAAATTTCGACGATTGGTGTCGGTTCAACCCTAGGCATTCTGCTTTTGGTGTGGTTTGGCTTCCGTTCTATCCGCCCCATGCTGACAGAAATGGTCGCTGTGGGAACGGGCAGCTTGGTTGCATTTGCCGTTACATATAGTATTTTTGGCGAAATTCATTTAATGACTTTGGTCTTTGGCGCCAGTTTGATTGGTGTCTGTGTGGATTTTTCATTTTACTTTATGGCCATGCAGTCTCAGCACCGTCAAATTGATGGTTTTGCCGTCTTAAAGCCATTATTGCCGAGCTTATTTGTGGGTCTGATGACCACGCTGCTGGCTTATGTGGTGCTGAGCTTTACGCCATTTCCGGGCTTTAAGCAGATCGCAGTGTTCTCTATGGTTGGCCTAAGCGCGGCATGGGTGACCAGTATTTTACTGCTGCCGCGCTTGCCTGCTTTAAATGCCGAACCTGCAATTCGTATGCTGAGTTTTATTGGTCATGCGCGCAACTATATTCAAGCACGTAATCGCTTACGCTATGTTTTGATGGCGCTGATTGTTGCAGTGACTGGCAGCAGCTTACTGTTCTTAAAAAGCAATGATGACATCCGTAACTTGCAAAGTATGGATCAACGCTTAAAACAGGAAGATCAGTATGTGCGCGAACGCTTTATGCAGCAGCAGGGCAGTGATTATTTTGTGGTGCAGGGCAAAACACCTGCAGAATTAGAGCGCAATGAACAGCATTTACTGGATCAGCTGTCTAAATTGCAGCAGGCTGGAAAATTAGATGCTGTACAGGCGCTGGGTCAGTGGGTGCTGCCTCTAGTGCAGCAAAAGCAGAATGTAGCTATGCTTCAGGCCATTCCTGAGCAGGCATTGCGTGATTATGCACAGGCGCTGCAGCTGAATGAGTCTGAGGTTTTGAATTGGCAAGTCAATTTGAAGCATCAGCCGCTGCTGAGTGATGCTGTGTTTCAAGATCATCCGCTGCATTTTTTACAGATGAATTCTACCCAGCGTTTAGTCATGCTGCAAAATGTGTATGATGTGGTAGCTTTGCAAAAATTAAGCAATCACAATGTGCAGCTGCTGCGGCCAGTCAATCAGCTGTCTGAGCTATTTCAGCAGCATCGTATACAAGCGCAGTGGCTGCTGCTGAGTGCTTTGGCAATTTTAGCCATTGGCTTAGGGCTGCTATATGGGAAAAAATCCATCTTGCCGCTGGTGCTGCCCGTGACCATGGCGCTGATGACGACCTTTGCCATACAAGCTTGGTTAGGCGTAGAAATTAATCTGTTCAGCATTATGGGCACCTTCCTGATTATCGGCATTGGCGTGGACTATGCGATTTTCTATCGTCATGGACACGACCATCCGCAAGTGGTTGGCATGGCGCTGTTTCTATGCATGATGTCGACTTTCTTTGGGTTTGGACTTCTGTCCTTTAGCAATACCTATGCCATTCACAGCTTTGGCTTGACGGTGCTGCTCGGGGTCATTTTTTCATTTATTTATGCAACATTGTTTACATCTTCCGATGCAGAGCATGTTGTGGTTCAGCAATATCAGCCAAAGAGCTGAGTAATAAGGTAATAGTGCAATGAGCACACTACAGCACACAGATGTCTTAATTATTGGCGCAGGGCCTTCGGGCAGTTCGGCAGCAGCCTTACTGCGTCAAAAAGGCTATCAAGTGACGGTGATCGAAAAACAATATTTTCCGCGCTTTTCAATTGGGGAATCTCTACTGCCGCAGTCTATGGTATTTCTAGAAGAAGCTGGCCTGCTGGAGACGGTGCGTGAGCATGTCGAAGAATATGCATTTCAATTTAAAAACGGCGCAGCTTTCCTAAAAGGCCCGCAGCGCAGTTTCTATGATTTTACCCAAAAATTCAGTGAAGGCCCGGGCACTACTTGGCAAGTGCGCCGTGCCAATTTTGACCATTTGCTGGCGCAGCAGGCAGGCAAAATGGGTGCAGACATCCGCTTTGGTCATGAAGTGACCGCTGTAGATGTAGAAAGCGCGCATCCCATTTTGACGGTGAAAGATGAACAAGGTCAGCCTTATCAAATTCAAGGCAAGTTCTTGTTGGATGCCAGCGGCTTTGGCCGAATTTTGCCTAAATTTTTAGATTTAGAAAGCCCGTCAGATTTCCCAGTTCGCCGCGCCGTATTTACGCATATTGAAGACGGTATTTTGGATGATCCAGAATTTGACCGTGAAAAAATCTTGATTGCGGTACATGAAAAAGATCACCGCGCATGGTATTGGCTGATTCCTTTTGCCGATGGACGTTCATCGTTTGGTGTGGTTGCAGAGCAAGACTTTTTTGAAAAATATGGTTATGACGGTAGTCCCGATTATGATTTAGAGGCATTGCAAAAACGCATTTTGGCGGATGATGTGAGTTTATCTAAGGTGTTGCGCAAAGCGAAGCATGATACGCCAGTCCGTACATTGGTTGGCTATTCTGCCAATGTTAAACAGCTGGCTTCACATAATTATGCATTGCTCGGCAACGCGGGCGAGTTTTTAGATCCTGTGTTCTCTTCAGGGGTGACTATTGCGCTGAAATCTTCTAGCTTGGCCATTCCTTTGGTTGATCAAGTATTGCAAGGTCAGTCTGTGGACTGGATGGTGCAGTATGAAAAACCATTACGCAAAGGTATTCAAGTGTTCCGCGCTTATGTGGAATCTTGGTATACAGGCGAATTTCAAGATGTGGTATTTTCAACGAAGCAAGATGAAAAAATCCGCCGCATGATTGCCTCACTTTTGGCAGGCTATGCGTGGGATGAAACAAACCCGATTCACCGTAATGCCAAGCAGCGTTTGAGTACATTGGCAGAATATTGCCGCGAAGCGCACATGCGGGAAACCATGACAGATGGCACTTAATGTAAATGCTAAAATCACTGCTTTAGTTTTGGCTGGCGCTGTCTTGTGCAGCGGCTGTCAAAGCTTGGCGCCTAAAATTCTGCCAAAGGCGCAAGGTTTGTCTGCGCCACAATGGACCGCGCAAAGCTATCAGCGCCAAGATCAGATTGAAGTGCAATGGAAAGAACATGGCTTCAGTTTTTTGCTGTATCAGCAGCAAAGCGGTCAGCAGCTGGACATGCTGGCGCTGAGCCTGACTGGGCAGCAGCTGTTTAAACTTAGTTTTGATGGGCAGCAGGTTCGTGTGGAACAGCGTATAGATGCCATGAAATACTTGCCCTTTGACTATGTGGTGAGGGATATTCTGTACGCAACCTATCCACAGTTTATGGCTTTACATGCAGGGCAAACGGCTGTGAGGCAAAAAGACGGTGTGGTCTATATCAATCAGCAGCCCGTGTTAAACATTCAGCCGCTAGAGGGAGCGGTTGAACTGAATAACCTGCAAGTACCGTATCAAATGGTAATTAGCGCAGTGAGCAATACTTTGGAAGATGATCGAGGCGAGAGTGACCAATAACAATATCATGCGCCATTCTGCTGTGGGGATACAGTTCAGCGCGGCTTTGTCTTCTTTGGGGGAAAATGCCAGTGAATTGAAAAATGCACTGTGCACAGCAGGCAATACATTAACGCAGCGTCAAGATTTAATCGCGGAGCGCACGGTTTGGGTGGGGGCTTCTGCTGCATCCTTAGGGCAAAACATACCAGAACATTTGCAGTTTGCAGATTCGCGTAATTTAAGATTTGCTTTAACGGCTTTGCGGCAAATAGAGGCTGATATTCGCGCCTATACAGCACAATTTGCAAAGCAGCGCCTTGCAGTCATTGTTGGCACTTCGACTTCAGGCATTGCCGATAATGAAGCAATATTAAAGGCGCATTTTCAGCAACTTTCTGCAGAGCCGATTAGCCATCATAAACAGGAAATGGGCTGTGTGGCGAAATCACTGCAGCAGTACTTGGGCTGGGAAGGTCCTGCATATACCATTTCAACTGCCTGTTCTTCGGCAGCCAAAGCCATGGCTGCAGGGCAGCGCCTGCTGAATGCAGATCTAGCAGATGCCGTTTTAGTTGGCGGTGTAGATACTTTGTGCAAATTGACTTTGAATGGTTTTGACAGTTTGGAAAGCTTATCCAGCTCTATTTGCCAGCCTTGCGGCGCACACCGTGACGGCATCAATATTGGTGAAGCGGCGGCATTATTTTTATTGTCCAAAGACTCGGCTCCAGTGATGCTACTGTCAAGTGGTGAATCTATGGATGCATGGCATATTTCTGCGCCGCATCCAGAAGGGCGAGGTGCGGCAGAAGCGATGCAAAAAGCATTGGATGCTGCTGATTTAAATGCTACAGATATTAGCTATTTGAATTTGCATGGCACGTCTACTCCGCAAAATGACCTCATGGAAATTAAAGCGGTGCAGACCGTTTTTGCAGATTATCCAGTTGCGCTGAGCAGCACCAAACACAAAACGGGTCACTGCCTAGGTGCGGCAGGTGCGATTGAAGCTTTTATTTGCCAGCAGGTGCTGTTAGATCAATCTTGGCTGCCTTTACATCACGCAGGTGAATTAGACCCTGCTTTGGCTCAGCAGAATTATGTTTTGAATAGCCATGCAGCGCAGCCGATGCATTATGTAATGAGCAACTCCTTTGCCTTTGGCGGCAGCAATATCAGTTTAATTTTAGGAACCGTTTTGCCATGATGGATGCCGTACAGTTTATTCCGCATGAACAACCGATGGTTTTTGTAGATCATTTGATTGAAGCCAATGACAGTTATGCCATTGCAGAATTGCAGATTCGACCTGAGTTGATGTTTTGTGAAGCAGAAGGTTTGCCGACATGGAGCAGCATTGAATTAATGGCGCAAACCATCAGTGCCTATGCGGGACATAAAGGGCAAACGAAAGGCTTGCCGCCTAAAGTCGGCTTTTTATTGGGTACACGTAAAATGCAGTTGCCCTGTCCATATTTCGCTGTGGGCAATACCGTGCGTATTCGAGTTGAGCAGAGCTATCTGCACGAAGGTCTAGGCCAGTTTAATTGTGAAATTGAATATCAAGAACATCGCTTTAGCGCCATGCTGAGTGTATTTGAACCAGAAAATATGAATGACGCGATTGGGAAATGAACGTGAGTAGAAGAATTTTAGTAACAGGATCCAGCCGCGGTATAGGTAAGGCAATTGCTTTGGAATTGGCAAAAGCTGGTTTTGATATCACTGTGCATGCGCGGTCTCGTCAGCAGGAAGCGGAGCAGGTAGCGCAAGAAATTCAGGCCATGGGACAAAGCAGTCATGTGTTGATGTTTGATGTGAATGACCGTGAAAATATAGCCTCAATTTTAGAACAGAATATGGCTGAGCATGGCGCATTTTATGGTGTGGTGCTGAATGCTGGCTTAACCCGTGATGGCGCTTTTCCAGCTTTGACCGATGATGATTGGGATGAGGTGGTATCGACCTCACTGAATGGTTTTTACAATGTGCTTAAGCCATTGATGATGCCGATGATCCGTTTGAAAAAAGGCGGCCGTATTGTCACTTTATCTTCCGTTTCTGGCGTGATGGGCAACCGCGGGCAAGTCAATTACAGCGCTGCCAAAGCAGGCTTAATTGGTGCAACCAAAGCATTGGCACTGGAATTAGCAAAACGAAAAATTACTGTGAATTGTGTAGCACCAGGTTTAATTGAAACTGAAATGGTGATAGAAGAAGTCAAAGAACATGCATTGAAAATGATTCCAATGCAGCGCATGGGGCAAGTGGATGAAGTGGCAAAAACGGTTAAGTTTTTATGCAGTGATGATGCCAGCTATATTACCCGCCAAGTGATTTCGGTAAATGGAGGACTGATTTGATGAAACGTGTAGTTGTTACAGGCATGTCAGGTATCACTTCATTGGGTGAAACTGCAGATCAAATTTTTGAACAATTTGCAGCAGGCAAAAGCGGCATCCGCTACATGCCAGATTGGGAAATCTATGGTGATCTACGCAGTAAGCTGGGGGGTCCTGTAGAGAGCTTTACCGTTCCCAAGCATTTTAACCGTAAGGTGACTCGCGGCATGGGGCGTGTAGCCTTAATGTCTGTGGTCTGCGCAGAAAAAGCGCTGGAAGATGCTGGCCTGCTCAACCATGAAATTCTGCATAGCGGCGAAGCGGGTGTGGCCTTTGGTTCATCTGCTGGCAGTGTTGATGCGGTCGGTGAGTTTGGCGCCATGCTGCTGGATAATAATATGAACAAGCTGAATGCGACGACCTATATTCGCATGATGTCGCATACCAGCGCAGTCAATATGACGGTGTATTTTGGTTTGAAAGGACAGACCTTGCCAACATCCAGTGCCTGTACTTCAGGCTCTATGGCGATTGGTCAGGCTTATGAAGCCATTAAATACGGCAAGCAGACCGTGATGATTGCAGGCGGAGCAGAAGAGCTGAGCGCTGCTGGTTCTGCGGTGTTTGATGTGCTGCTGGCCACCAGTACGCAAAATGACAGCCCAGAAAAAACTCCACGTCCTTTTGATGCAAAGCGTGATGGTTTGGTGGTGGGCGAGGGTACAGGCTGTCTGATTTTAGAAGAATATGAACATGCCAAAGCACGCGGCGCGAACATTTATGCAGAAATTATTGGTTATGGAACCAATACCGATGGTCAGCATGTAACACGCCCAGATTCTGAGATGATGGGACGCTGCATGGAGCTGGCACTGAAAGATGCGCAGGTAGATGCCTCAGAAATTGATTATGTGAATGCGCACGGTACATCTACCGATCAAGGTGATGTCGCTGAAACTCAAGCGACAGCGCGCATATTAGGCAAGAAGCCGATCAGCTCCTTAAAGAGTTATTTTGGGCATACGCTAGGTGCTTGCGGCGCGATTGAAGCGTGGCTGAGTATTGAAATGATGCACCGTAAACAGCTGGTGCCGACTTTAAATTTAGAACAGCTTGACAGCGACTGCGGCGATTTGGATTATATCGTCAATGAAATGCGTTCAGCAGAAACGCACATGCTGATGAGCAACAATTTTGCATTTGGAGGGATTAATACCTCCTTGATATTTAAACAGGTTTAATTTAAAAAAGAGGGAAAAATAATGATATTGAAAAATATCTGTGCTGCAGCTGTATTGATGGCAGGGGCAATGACCGTTGTGCATGCAGCAGATGCCATGCATGATTTTAATTTCAAAGAAGCTGTTGATCGTGCAGTTGCTGAAGGTACGCTAGATGGTTCTGTGAAATTTTATCTGGCAGGGACAAAATCTGGTGGTAAAGTCATTGAAAAAGGTTTAGTCACCAATAAAAAAACCAACGGGTTTGCCAAATCTGCAGAAAGCTCATGTGACCATGTACTGCGTTCTGCATTGATTCAATTCCAAAATACCGCTAAAGCCAAAGGCGCGAATGCAGTAACTAACTTGGTGAGTTTCTACAAGTCAAATGAAACTCGCAGCACCACCACATATCAATGCGCGAAAGGAACTGCGATTGCAGGCGTAGCGCTGAAAGGTGATATCGTTAAATTTTAAGTGATTACTGTATTTTAAACATAAACATCAAGCTGAGCAGGGCATGAATAAGCCAAGAACCATTCAAGTGCTATAAATGCCATTGCTCAACTTGCGCCTTTAACGCGCGATGCATTTTCTGATATGCGCGCTTATCAGGCCTATAAAAAACAGCAAATTTATCAGCAGCGCAATTTACATCTTTCAGAAGCCATGCAGCGGCCCGTGCAAGACACAGATTTTTTAAAGACTGAATTTGGTAAACCTTATTTAGCCCAAACAGCAGCGCTTGCCTTTAATCACTCGCATAGCCAGCACCATTATGCTTTGGCAATCAGCAGTCATAATCATGATATAGGCGTAGACGTGGAAGACTTAGCGCGCAAGATGCGTTTTGATGCTTTAGCGCGCCATGCTTTTCATCCCAATGAGTTGGCAAACTGGGGGCAGGCGGACAATTCAGATGAATACTGGTTTAAAGTGTGGACCACCAAAGAGGCCGTATTAAAGGCTTCTGGCCTGAGTATTCGTATAAGTTTGAACGAATTGGATACGCAGATACATCCCATGCACAATGGCGGGATATGCAGCCATCCAGAAATTGGGACTTTTGCGTATCAAAACTTTTTATTACCCAGCACGATGTTAACAGTTTCGTGGCGTTCAGCGCTGTCCTGCAACGGTTTTGCATTCCCAGACATTCAAATTTTTCAGCATTGAAAAATAGAATTTAGAGTGTGGAAATAGGCTGATTTTCAGCTTAATACTATTCATATAAATTTATATAAATACGCCATAAAAAAACCCATCCGAAGATGGGTTTTGATCTGAACTATAAGTTGAAAAGCTTAAGGAATCTCTTCTTCTTCAAATTCAGGCTTCACTTGTACAATGAAGTCTTGACGGTTCAGGCCACGCCATAACGCGAAGGCTGTACCAATGTAGATTGATGAATATGTACCCACAAATACACCAACAAACATTGCAACAGAGAACCATTTCAGACCATCACCGCCCAGTACCATCATCGCCACAACAACCAGTAACAGTGTCATAGAGGTGTGAATGGTACGGCGAAGTGTTTCAGTCAAAGCACTGTTCACAACTTCAAGAGGTTCAGCACCGCGAATCTTACGGAAGTTTTCACGAATACGGTCAGATACAACGATGTTATCGTTGAGCGAGAAACCAATAATCGCGAGTAGCGCAGCCAAAACTGTTAAGTCAAACGGCCACTGCATCATGGCAAAGATACCAATGGTCACCACGATATCGTGGAATAAAGACAATACAGCACCCATTGCAAGTTTGAACTCAAAGCGAATAGTGACATAAACCAGCATGAGCAGTAGGGCAAGACCTACAGCGCCCGCAGAACGCACATAGAGTTCATTACCGACTTGACCACCAACCACATCAACTTTATGTACTTCTGCTTTATTGCCTGGCAATTGAGCAGCAGTTGTAATGGCTTTGGTTAAGTCTTCAGCTTCAATGTCTTTTTGAACTGGCATACGAACCATCAGGTCGCGGTCAGATCCTAAGGTTTGTACTACAGGATCTTTAAAACCAGCTTTTGTCAGCGCTGAGCTCACATCGGTAGATTTTACTGGTTGACTATAGTTCAACTCTGCTGCTACACCGCCAGTAAAGTCCAAACCGAGGTTTAGACCTTTGGTGCAAATAAAAAAGATACTTGCGAGCGTTAAGACAATCGATATCAAGGCTGCCGGTTTGGCAATCTTCATAAACGGAATAATGCGCTCGTTGTCCGGACGGCCGTATTGTTTCGGTTGAGTATTTTCAGTCATCTTCGATCTCCTAAATGCTCAACTTCTTCAGGTTACGTTTTTTACCATAAATGATTTGTACGATTGCACGTGTCACGGTAATCGCTGTGAACATCGAGCACACAATACCAATCATTAGGGTAACCGCGAAGCCTTTAATCGGGCCTGTACCAATTGCAAACAGAATGAAAGCAACCAAGAATGTGGTTAAGTTGGAGTCAAAGATGGTGTTATACGCACGATCATAACCCGCAACAATCGCCTGTTTCGGCGAGGCACCCCATTTAATTTCTTCTCGTATCCGCTCACAGATCAGTACGTTGGCGTCGACCGCCATACCAATGGTAATCACGATACCTGCAATACCCGGAAGGGTGAGGGACGCGCCAATCCAAGACATGATGGTTAAAATCATGGCAAGGTTAACCACGAGAGCAAAGTTGGCAATCAAACCGAACACACGGAAGAAGACCACCATCCAAATCGCAACCAATAAGAAACCGATTTGAGTTGATAATACGCCTTTGTCGATGTTTTCTTGACCGAGACTCGGACCAATCACACGTTCTTCCACGAAGTACATTGGCGCTGCCAATGCACCTGCACGTAGCATCAATGCAAGTTCAGACGCTTCTTGAGGTGAATCCAGACCAGTAATACGGAACTGAGAACCCAATACGGCTTGAATCGTTGCCGCATTGATGACCACAGATTCGGTATAAGGTGTACGAACTTCAGTTTGTGTGCCTGTTGTAGGATCTGCAATATAACTAATTTTTTGTTTGTTCTCGATGAACAGAACAGCCATTCGTTTGCCTACAGCATTACGAGTGGCTTCAGACATCAACTTACCGCCCGCAGTATCCAAAGTAATATTTACTTCAGCACCACCTGTATCTTGGCTAAAGCCTGATGACGCATTTTGTACACGTTCACCTGTTAAGATACGGTTACGGTTAAGCAATAATTGACGACCGCTGTCCAAAGATTCATAAGCAAATGCTTCTGTACCTGGCGGTAATGAGCCTTTTGCTTGACCTGTGTAAGGATCGATATATTGATCATTTAAGTCAGAAACTAAGCGGAACTCAAGGTTTGCAGTACGACCAAGTACACGTTTTGCTTCAGCAGTATCTTGTACACCCGGTAATTCAACCACAATACGGTTGCTACCTTGAGTTTGTACTAATGCTTCCGCTACACCTAACTCGTTAATACGGTTACGTAAAGTTGTTAAGTTTTGGTTGACAGCATAAGACTGAATTTCTTGTTTACGTGTATCTGTGTAGCTTAGACGAAGAGTCGAACCTTCAGTTGTTGCAACCGCTTGTTGAGTATATTCATTGCCGTTACGACGAAGGAAATCCATAGCTGCAGAACGGTCATCATTATTTGCAAATTGCATCGTAATGGTGTTGTTGTTCAAAGATAAGCTATTGAATTTTAATTTATTGTCACGAAGTTGGCGACGTAAGTCAGCCGCAGACGTTTCCATACGTTGTGAAATGGCTTTATCCATATCCACTTCAAGTAGGAAATGTACACCACCACGTAAATCCAGACCCAGCTTCATTGGTTTAGCACCAATTTTTTGTAGCCATTCTGGTGTAGTGGGCGCAAGGTTCAGTGCGACGACATAATTTTCACCGAGCCCACGACGCAGTGCTTCTTTCGCTTTTAATTGTTGTTCGCTCGAATCAACACGTAATAAAGCGGCATTATTGGTGAAGCTATTGTCATGGCTGGCAATATTTTCAGATTTTAAAATCTGCTCTGCTTTTTGTACGATGCTTTGGTCAATCTGGGTACCGGCTTTGGCACCTGAAATTTGAACAGCAGGTTCATCAGGATACAAACTTGGCAGGGCATATAATGTACTGATGACTAGTACCACTAGAATCAGTAGATATTTCCATGCTGGGTAACGCATTCGTTTTCTTCTTAAAATGAAAAAAGCCGTGCGGGTGCACGACTTATTTTTTGATTAAAGGTTATTTAGAGTGCCTTCAGGCAGAACTGAAATCACACTTGCGCGTTGTACTTTTACTTCTACGCCACGGTTCAGTTCAATAACTGCAAAATCACCTTCGATTTTTGTGATTTTACCCATTAAACCGCCCGCAAAAACAACTTCACTGCCAACGCCAAGGCTTTCAATTAGTGCACGATGTTCTTTTGCACGTTTTGATTGAGGGCGCCAGATCAAGAAGTAGAAGATTGCGACAAATACCGCAATCATCAACAGGTTTGCCATCATGCTTGGTTGCTGTGCAGCTTCACCTGCCGCGTGAGCAGTAGAAATAAAAAGGCTCATTTCATTTTCCTAAACTAAAAAAACTGGTTATCAATACTTTGATAAATAAATTGGACTTGTTCAGCAATTTACCTTGTCTTTTTCTTCAGCGCAAATGCTGAAAGAATTAATCTTGAGGACAAGGTGGCACTTCCATGCCGCGACGACGATAAAAGTCTTCAACAAACTCATCAAAAGTGCCATGATCGAGAGCATCACGCATCGCTTCAGTCAGACGCAGGTAATAACGTAAGTTATGAATAGTACCGAGCATCGAACCGAGCATTTCGCCGCATTTCTCAAGATGGAAGAGATAAGATTTGGTGAAGTTTGTACAGGTATAGCAGTCGCAATGTGGGTCAAGCGGGCTTTGATCATGACGATATTTGGCATTACGAATACGCACTAAACCGTCAGTCACAAAATAATGACCATTACGTGCATTTCGAGTTGGCATCACACAGTCAAACATATCGACACCGCGACGAACCGCTTCTACGATATCTTCTGGTTTACCGACTCCCATCAAGTAACGTGGTTTATCCGCAGGCATTTTCTCTGGAAGATAATCCAATACTTTGATCATTTCTTCTTTAGGTTCGCCAACAGACAAGCCGCCAATGGCATAACCATCAAAATCAATTTCTTTCAGACCATTTAAAGATTCATCACGTAAATCTTCGTACATGCCGCCTTGGATAATACCAAACAGGGCATTACGGTTTTTCAGCACGTCATGATGTTGAGTCTTACAACGTTTCGCCCAACGTAATGAAAGCTGCAATGATTTTTGCGCTTCTTCATGTGTCGCAGGATAAGGCGTACATTCATCAAAAATCATCACGATGTCTGAATTCAGCGTGTGCTGAATATCCATCGAAATTTCAGGAGATAAAAAGACTTTAGAGCCATCAATCGGAGAGCGGAAAGTCACGCCCTCTTCTTTAATTTTGCGCATAGCGCCAAGGCTGAAGACTTGGAAACCACCTGAATCTGTCAAAATCGGGTTATTCCATTTCATGAATTGGTGTAAGCCACCATGTTCACGAATAACATCTAGGCCTGGACGTAGATATAAATGGAAGGTATTGCCCAAAATAACTTGGGATTTAATTTCTTTAATGTCACGTGGGAGCATGCCTTTTACAGTACCGTAAGTACCGACAGGCATGAACATAGGTGTTTCAACAACGCCATGTTCAAGGGTTAAACGGCCGCGACGAGCACGGCCCGATTGCGCCAATTTTTCAAACTTCATACAAGGTCCAGATCAAGGCGAAAAAACAGTTCGCTGATGGTAAGAGTGCTAAAAGTGCTCTATTTTCCTTGATTCTGCGGTTAAACGCTAGCTTTGTCGGGTGTTAAGTCTGTAAATTTATAGATTGCGTCTTGTGACAAGGCTTCATCTGAACTCTTGGCATTAAAATAGAACTGGTTAATTCGCTGCAAAATTTCTTCTTTATCCATCGCAAACGTACCTTTCGGGTCCGATGTCATGGCCACGATGCTGTCAATGAGCTTTTGAATATAGGGATTCGTGCTCGCATAGCTTTTTTCTAAGCTTAAAAGATAGACTTCATTGGCTACATGTAAATAGTTATAAGGTTGTATTTCAACGATTTGAGCCAAATCAATCAGCAGGTCTTTATCATACTGAGACAGCTTCATACGCTTGGGTAAACTGTCGAGCTTGAGGGGTTGTTTGGATTTGAGAAAATCGTCAAGTTGTGTACTTGGAGGATTTAAAACCTGAGCTGAATAAATTTCTATTTCGGGCTGTGTCGGGACCGTGATAAAAAACAGAATATTGTCCAGTTCTATGCCGTAGGACTGAACCAAGTCGAATTTTGTTTGTTGTATGGCATTGAGCAAGATTGAAAGATGGTTAGCCGATTCAGACTTTATCGTAATTTTTATAGAAGATGGATCAAGGTTTAAATGGCCCACTTCATTTACAGATGTCAGTTTAAACTGCGCCAAGTCTTGACTTAAAGCCAGTAGGCTACGATAGCGCCATTTCGACACATTCCATCGATCATGCGCTGCAAGATATTGAGCAGAATCTTCATCTTCGGCAAAAATACTACGCTGCGTAGAGACTGCGATATAGTCTATGGATAAATAGGGATTGAACGCCAATGTACATGCGTAAATATGGTCGTCTTGGTGCTGCTCATAGAGTTTGAAAAACTCCTGAATCAGCACATTTTTCAGTGCATTAATTTGATTTTGCATATTTTATTTTTCTTTCTAGTTTTGGAGGTGCTTGATCACCTCATCATTATTTTTTTTACTTTTGTACATTAAAGCCCGAACTTAAAAGTTCGGACGATAATCAAAATTTTGGCTGGCAGCTTGATCGCGGAAAGGGCGAACCGCTTTTTTACTCAGCAATAGCGTATTAATAATATTGTTAGGAAACACTTGAATGTGGTTGTTGAACAACTCAACGTTGCGGTTAAAAATAGTAATCGCCGCACCGACATTTTCGTTTTGTTCTTCAATTTCATTCATCATTTTCAGATAAATATCATTGGCTTTGAGCTCTGGATAGTTTTCAACCACAACATTCAGGCTGCGCATTAGATCTTGATTTAAGGCTTCAATACGCTGTAATTGGCTGACATCGGTACTGTTTACGTTCAAATTCATAATGTTTTGACGGAGTTCAGTGACTTTTGCCAAAGTCCCTTGTTCAAAATTGGAATATTGCTCAACCAAAGGCTGTAATCCATCTAAAATTTTGATTTTTTGACGTTCATAGCTAGCTACATCTGACCATGCACGAATGGTTGCATTGTGATGTCGGACAATATTGTTGCGAATCATGATTGCACCAATCACCAATGCAATGATGATTAAAACAAAGATCAAAAGCCCCATAAAATTTTATCCTCAAGATAAAAGGTCGTAAGTTAAAACATTATTGTATGAAATCTATTTTAAAAACTGCGTTAAATCGTTTTTCAAATTTTCTAAAGCATTTAATTTAAAGGTTCTGAGATGTCCACGCAATGTCGAAACATCCTGAATTCGTTTTGCTTTACTACTGACTTTAAATAAATCTGTAGAGCCAAGATAGCACATTATTCGGTGGCTCGGATGAAATAGCAGATCACCTTCACGGTTTTGAAAAAAATCCGCTAGTCGGAGGACAAATCCCGGGCTGAGTAATTTAGCCATTTCCATTTGGTTATCGCCATAAAACTTTAATTTTTGATTGGTTTGAATGTCGCTGCTATGCCAAGGAAAACTATAGGGATAGCCAAAGTTTTTACCTGTTGCAGATACGGCTAGTCCATGGATGCCAATATCAAAAACAAATACGCCCCACAGGTCTTTATGAATTTCTTTCACCGTGACTTCATCACCGTCTTTGTCACGTACTTTCAGTTCATTCACATAGTGATAATGAAAGACCATGACTTGATGCTGTTGCTGATTTTCGTCTTCCCAAACGGTGCTCGCGAAGGTCTGAATATCATTCGAAAGGCTGCCTTGTTTAAACACGGGGAACATACGTTTAAGATTGCCAATAAATTGTAGATTATTCAGTGGCATCGAAATGTATTGAGGCTGTCGGTTAAAAGCCAATTGGTATTTTTTTGCGATGCATTCGGTTTCCAAAAACGCAATAACATCTTCGAGCGGGTCATCTTTTTCATAGCTAATATAAGCCCAGAACACCATGGCCAACCCCGCAGCAAAGCAAAGCTGTGCCCAGCCATGATCGGGCTGAATCACGATGAACAGCATGAAGCCGATACCCAACGCAGCTAAAGCTAGGGGGAGTAAATTTTCAAATTTGAGTGTAATGGGAGCATTCCATGGATGCAGTCCATCGAGGAGCTCTTGGTGTGTTTTGGCGTTTCGGCCTATATCCCAGAGCCGAGCGATATTCTGAAAAACCACAGCATTCTTCTTACGACGAATATGGATGGAGTGCTTTACAGAATCGATCGGCATAGGGATGATTTCGGCGTAATTTTATTTGTGGTTAATATTATCAATTAACATCGCATCACCATAACTAAAGAAGCGATATTGGCTTTCGACGGCATGGTGATAGGCATTCAAAATATTGTCTCGATTAGACAACGCTGACACTAACATGAGCAAGGTAGATTCAGGTAAATGGAAGTTGGTAATTAAACGATCGACTACTTTGAACTCATAACCTGGGTAGATAAAGATTTGTGTATCACCAGTCCAACCCTTGAGTTCGCCGCCATTGGCTTGAGCGGCACTTTCAGTCGCACGAGTCGCTGTAGTACCGACAGCAATGACTTTATTGCCACGTGCTTTTGTCTCACGGATTAAAGCCATAGATTCTTCTGATACGTCACACCATTCGCTGTGCATGATGTGATTTTCAATGTCATTGGTGCGCACGGGTAAGAATGTACCAGCACCCACATGCAAGGTAACAAAGGTTTTATTTACGCCTTTGTCTGCCAATTTTTTGAGTAGCGCTTCATCAAAATGTAAGCTTGCTGTTGGTGCTGCAACTGAAGCCAATTTGGTCGGATCGTTAAAAACAGTTTGGTAACGTTCGGTATCAATCGCTTCTGCTTCACGGTTAAAGTAAGGCGGAATCGGTAAAGCACCGTATAAATCTAAAACTTGTAAAATAGGCTGTGAAAATTCCACAACAAATAAGTTTTCATGACGGCCTTGAACGGTCACTTTAACTTCGTCTGGACCAATAAATAATTCCGCACCTTGTTTAGGCGTATTGCTGGCTTTAATGTGGCAATGCGCGGTTTTCGGGTCAAGAATACGTTCAACCAAGACTTCAACTGCACCGCCTGTTGCGCGTTTGCCTTTTAAGCGAGCTTTCATCACTTTGGTATCGTTCAGTACCAATAAGTCGCCTTCATTGAGCAAGTCTAAAATGTCAGTGAAATGATGGTCGTGATATTCGCCATTCAGGTCGAGATGGAGTAGGCGTGATGCACTACGTGTTTCAAGCGGATAACGGGCAATGAGTTCGTCAGGGAGATTGAAGTTAAAGTCAGAAAGTTGCATGTTAAAAAATCTGAAAAGGGGATAATGAAATTTGGCTTAGTATAAGCTTTTTTGAGTTTTAACGCTGAAATTGATGGATTATCCATCTAAAAATTCTTATACGGTTTATTTTTAATCAAATGAGAACATCATGCGTTGACAAGTTTTTGAAACAGTTTATTATACGTTTCAACACCTTCCCGAGGTGGTGAAATTGGTAGACGCGGTGGATTCAAAATCCACTATCAGAGATGATGTGTCGGTTCGAGTCCGACCCTCGGGACCAAAATTCTAAAAGACCCCAAGCTTATTAAGACTTGGGGTTTTTTTATGTCTAAAAGTAATGAATTATATAAAATTCCTAGAAAATTTCCAATGATTTCACTAGCCACGTTTCAGGTGGTCACTTCGTAAAATGAGTACCTGAATTTTGTTTGGGTACTCATGGTGGAATCAGATGCTAAGCTTAAATTATTAGATCAATACAATAATCAAATGTGATTGATCGGGTGTCTTATAGGGCTTGTAGTATTTAAAAGATTTATTAACTATCTAAAGCTACTTTGATGACATCTGCAATTGTCTCAGTGTTGACACCTCTTTTTCGAGCATTCTCAGAGTGGAACCAAGTTGCTAAGTCTTTATTGCCTTTAGATGCATTGCAGCCAACACAGCACAATGCAATATTGGTTAAGGTTGTAATTCTTATATCGTTGATAATGTGTTCCCAAGACTTCTTGTTGGCTCTTTCAGTGCCAAACTTTTTGCCGCAATATACACAGCACAGGTCTCGCTCCGAGACCGCATCTTCTATGTGCTTTGGTATTCCCCATGAATTTGCCATTTTAGGTTTTCCTTATTTTATGGCTGTAGTTGGATGAAAAAGCCTACCTTTGATAGCTCACATTCATAAAATTTAGAGCAAAGTATTAAATGAAAGAGTTGTCATAATACTATAGAAATGAGGGTAAAAAAAACCAGCGCCGAAGTGCTGGTTTTTTTACATCACTAACTTACGTTAGTTTTGCATCAACTTATTGAGCAGCATCAAGAGCAGCATTCAAAGTTGCGCTTGGACGCATTACAGCATTTACTTTTGCTGTATCTACAGCGTAGTAACCACCGATGTCCGCAGCTTTACCTTGAACTTCAGCAAGTTCTGCAACGATTTTTTCTTCGTTTTCAGCAAGTGCTTGAGCAAGAGGAGCGAATTTCGCTTTAAGATCTGCATCTTCGTCTTGCGCAGCAAGTTCTTCAGCCCAGTATTTAGCAAGGTAGAAGTGGCTGCCACGGTTGTCAAGTTCGCCAGTACGACGTGATGGAGACTTGTCATTGTCAAGCAATTTACCAGTCGCAGCATCAAGTGTATTTGCAAGAAGTTTAGCTTTCGCGTTGTCTTCTTTGATGCCCATTTCTTCTAGAGAAACAGCAAGTGCCAAGAACTCACCTAAAGAGTCCCAACGTAAGTGGTTTTCTTCTACAAGTTGTTGTACGTGTTTAGGCGCAGAACCACCCGCACCAGTTTCGTACATGCCGCCACCAGCCATTAGGGGCACGATAGAAAGCATTTTCGCAGAAGTACCCAATTCCATAATCGGGAACAAGTCTGTGAGGTAGTCACGTAGGATGTTACCAGTTACAGAAATTGTATCTAGGCCGCGAGCAACACGTTCAAGTGTATAACGCATTGCACGGACTTGAGACATGATTTGAATGTCTAAACCAGTAGTGTCGTGCTCTTTCAAGTAAGTTTGAACTTTCTTGATGAGTTCGTTTTCGTGTGGACGGTACGGGTCAAGCCAGAAGATCGCAGGCATTCCTGAGTTGCGTGCACGAGTTACAGCCAATTTCACCCAGTCGCGGATCGGTGCGTCTTTCACCTGACACATACGCCAGATATCGCCTTCTTCCACGTTTTGTGACATCAACACTTCACCAGTTTCTAGGTCGGTGATGTTTGCAACACCCGCTTCAGCGATTTCGAAAGTTTTGTCGTGTGAGCCGTATTCTTCAGCTTTTTGCGCCATCAAACCAACGTTAGGTACAGTACCCATAGTGCGTGGGTCAAAGTTACCATTCCATTTACAGAAATTGATCATTTCTTGGTAGATACGCGCGAAAGTAGATTCAGGCATTACAGCTTTACAGTCGTACTGTTTGCCGTCAGCACCCCACATTTTACCGCCACCACGGATCATTGCGGGCATAGATGCATCTACAATGACGTCATTAGGTGAGTGGAAGTTAGTGATGCCTTTTGCAGAATCAACCATTGCAAGTGCAGGACGGTGTTCTTGGCAAGCATGTAAGTCAGCAATGATTTCTTCACGAAGAGAAGTCGGAAGAGTTTCAATTTTTTCGTAAAGACCAGACATACCGTTGTTGATGTTAATACCTAACTCATCAAACAATTTGCCGTGTTTTTCGAATGCATCTTTGTAGTAAATCTTCACACAGTGACCGAAAACGATTGGGTGAGACACCTTCATCATGGTCGCTTTTACGTGTAGAGAGAACAAAATGCCTGCTTCTTTACAATCATCTAATTCTTTTTCATAGAAGTCGCAAAGTGCTTTTTTGCTCATGAACATTGAGTCGATGATTTCGCCGTCTTGAAGCGCAACTTTAGGCTTAAGAACAATAGTTTCACCAGACTTAGTGATCAATTCCATTTTTACATTGCGAGCGCGGTCTAAAGTCATAGACTTTTCGCCGTGGTAGAAGTCACCTTCGTCCATGTGAGAAACGTGAGTTTGTGACCACTGTTTCCATTCGCTCATAGAGTGCGGATGTTTCTTCGCGTAATTTTTTACTGCAGTAGGCGCACGACGGTCAGAGTTACCTTCACGAAGTACAGGATTTACAGCAGAACCTAGGCATTTGCTATAACGTGCCTTGATTTCTTTTTCTTCCTCAGTCGCTGGGTTTTCTGGGTAGTTCGGAATTGCAAAACCTTTAGACTGTAATTCTTTAATGCAAGCAGTTAATTGGCCAACTGAAGCACTGATGTTCGGAAGTTTGATAATGTTTGTGCTTGGATCTTGGGTTAATTGTCCAAGCTCTGCCAAGTTATTTGGCACCTTTTGTTCTTCGCTTAGGTAGTCTGAAAATTCAGCGAGTACACGTGCTGCAACTGAGATATCGCGTTTAACGATTTCAACGCCAGCAGGTTTAGTAAAGGTTTCAATGATCGGCAGCAGAGAGTAAGTCGCCAATAATGGCGCCTCGTCGGTCAGTGTGTAGATGATAGTTGACTTTCCACCAGCCATATATAGCCCCTTGCTTTAGATTGTGTCTTTGAGGTCCGAGCTTGTGGCTCGCCTCTATGAACCGATTTGCTTAAATAAAACTATGAAAGTATCGGGGTTCATTGCTTTTCAGTCAACGCAAGATCCTGTGATGTGGTCATTTCGTAGAAAAATGATACAAAAGAAGTGCAGTTTGACGCCCAATTTTAGCGCAAAACCGAGAAGGGGAATATTGAAAGCTTGTTATTCATAGCTTAAAGCTATTGAACAATTAAATTTATATCGTTTTCTTGGGGCTGATCTGTTCTTTATGGCTCGTTCGAAATTTAGTTGTAAAGCAAAGCGTAGGACAGGTCAAACCGAAAGCCTTAGCTTTTAGGTGTAGATTTGGTGCGTAAGTTCGAAAATTAGTCAGGATTGGTGACTTTATAAAAGAACGACGTGAGTTTGATGCTACGTTTGACTTTGAGCGCTCTCGGAATGTTTATACGATAACTTATATATCTGATGAATAAGGCATGGCTATTTTTTAGCTTCAGTCATTTGGGTGAATGAGTTCATGTACAGTAGAAGCATGAAACGAATCTTTAGCTCAGTTTAATAAAGTAAAAGCGAGCAGGTATGGTTTAACGCTCAAATGACACACACAACTGATAAAAACTAATAAATTAGTCTAATAGAAAAACTTAAAAATAGATTCATTTAGTGTAGCTGACTGAAACGAGCATCCTGATGAGCAATCTGGTCGTAGAATAATCATAAAACTCACTATTTTTTGTGATGTAGTTAAAGAAAATTAAACCCAGTTTTTTAGGTCTTATGTAAGTGAATATTTCTTTTAGTCATGTTTTTAGTTTGAATAAAACGCGAAAAGTACGATTTAAAATAAACAGTCAATAAAATTTAAATTAATTTAAGTTTCTAATTTTATTGTTTTAATTTTTGTTTTACCTTTAATGTTATGTTCTTTATAGATATTTTTATTTTCTAATTGGATGAAAGTTCGATTAAATAGCGCATTCGTAAATGATGTTTGTTTTTTTGTTGGGTTTTGTTATTGAGTGTTTGGGCTATTTTTGCTATTAATCTTGAACAGAACAGTTGGTTTTTATCTTTAAGATAAACCCTGAGGAGAGCAACGGGATGGCTTTACGTTTACTGGATATTGGTACACAAACCGAATTATTAACTGCCTGTCGTTTGTCTTTATTGATGGGGGTTTATACGGACGACAACCGCATTGCAGAATTTTTAAAGTTTGCGCGTGGTATTGTGCAAGTCGATAATGCTGTCCTCGCATTTAAAAATGAACCTTATATATGGTATGCGTCAGAGCACATATTTAAGGCCTTTATGGCCGAAGCTGATGATGATCGCCTCGATCAGTTTTTTGCTGAACATTCTCGTATAGACCGAGACGCTGAAAATTACCAAGCTTATTCCGACTATATGCAGGAACTGGGTTTAGGGCATCAGCGTTTAGTCGCTTTCGATTTAAAATATGACCAAGAATCTATCGGTAAAGTGATATTATTTGATGATCAAGTCACTGCATTTGAATCCAAACAATTAAAGATCGTTGAAGAATTTGTACAAAGTCTAGTCAACATCATTCAACTTCGCGTTGAAAATGCCGAATTAAAAGAAGCTTATGAACAGCAGTCGGCACTGAATTTTAGTAAGACTAAATTTTTCCAAATTATTGCTCATGATTTAAGAGCGCCATTTCATGGCCTATTGGGCTTTTCTGAAGTTTTGGCGCAGGAGCGCAATACCTTAGATGATTCAAGTGTGCAAAATATTGCAGACTATTTATATGACACCACACAGTCGACGTATAACCTCTTAGAAAGCTTATTGAACTGGGCTATGGCAGAAGGTGGTCGCTTTGTTTATCACCCGATTAATTTTGATTTGCATCAGTCTGCAAAAATTGTGAGTGATGTCTTAAATAGCTTGGCCGTGAAGAAAAATATCCGACTGATCAATGCCGTGCCTGAAGGCATTAAAGTCAATGCAGATATCAATATGATCACATCAGTGATGCAAAATTTGGTGTCAAATGCATTGAAATTTACTCATACCGATGGACGAGGTGTGGTGACGATTTCTGCCGAACAAGATGGTGAACGGATTTTATTCACTATTCAAGATACTGGATTGGGGATGACCCAAGCTCAGATTGATGATTTATTTCAGCAAAAACTGACGGTTAGTATTAAAGGTACGGCAGGAGAACGTGGTACGGGGTTGGGTTTAGTCCTTTGTAAACGTTTTGTGGACTTAAATCAGGGTGAAATTGTGGTGAACTCGAAAGAAGGTGAAGGCACACAATTTAAAGTCTGGTTGCCACAGGCGACGAGCCTGCATCAAACCCTAAATACCGAGAGCAGCAGTGCACAGAAAGATGCGACCTTAAGTGAACTTTAATACGCATCTATTGGTATAAAAGCCTAAAAATACTTTTCCCTAAGCGTTATCAACTGTTATAACTAGAAAAAAATCACGCTAGGGTTTGTGAAATGAATACGGAGCAATTGCAGAAAACATTACGTGCCAGTCAATATGCTGAACAGGTGCTCGGAATCCATCAGGCCAGTTTAGAACAAGACTATGCAATTGATCAGTTTCAAACCTCGCTCAGTACAGCACAAATTCAACATTTTGTCGCAAGCAGCCTTGCCGATATCCAAGATGAAAATAGCTGGATGCGTGCAATTCGTGTGCTGCGCGCACGTCTGATGTTTCGTTGGATTTGGCAAGATGCCAATCAACTCACCGATGTCGTCACCTTAACTCGAGAGCTTTCAGACTTTGCCGATGCGTCCATCTGTGCGGCAAAAGATTTTGCGCTGAATCCGTTGATTGCGAAATATGGCGAACCGCTAGGCTATAAGGGGAAAGTTCAAGACCTAATTGTGGTTGCCATGGGAAAACTTGGTGCACAGGAACTTAATCTTTCAAGTGATATTGATCTTATTTTTGCCTTTGATGAACAGGGCGAAACCAATGGTCGAAAATGTATCGATGTACAGCAGTTCTGTATTTTGTGGGGACAAAAATTAATTTACCTGCTTGACCATATTACGGCAGATGGTTTTGTCTTCCGTGTAGATATGCGCCTTCGCCCATGGGGTGATGGTTCTGCCTTGGCAATCAGTCATGCGGCATTAGAAAAATATTTAAGCCAGCATGGACGTGAATGGGAGCGCTATGCTTGGATTAAGGCACGTATCGTCACGGGCGGTAAAGAAGGCGCAGAGTTACTAGAAATGACCCGACCTTTCGTCTTCCGTAAATATGTCGATTACACCGCTTTCGAAGCCATGCGTGAAATGAAGGCCATGATCGAACGTGAAGTGCTACGTCGTAATATCGAAGATGATATTAAACTCGGTGCAGGCGGAATTCGTGAAGTTGAGTTTATTGTTCAAGTCTTTCAGCTCATCTATGGCGGTTCAAAACTCGAGTTGCAAGACCGTCAATGTTTAGTGAGTCTGCATCATTTAGGTGAAGTTGGATTATTAGAAAAAACCGCAGTTGCTGATCTAGAAGATGCATATTTATTTTTACGTCGCATTGAACATGCGATACAAGCGCTCAATGATCAGCAAACCCAATCGTTGCCACATGAGCCTGAACCACGCCAACGTATTTTAGATACTTTAGGTTTTGCATCTTGGGTTGACTTTTTGAATGTACTCAATCAGAAGCGTGCCAAAGTCATTTACCAATTTGAACATCTTATTAAAGAAAAAGAACCCGATCCGTTATTGGAAAGCTTTAGTCATTTAGAAGCACAGTTAAATGATGTTTTAGATGATGATGCCAAAAATTTAATTCACGAATTTTGGTATGGACATTCGCTGAAAAAATTACCTGCCAAAGCTGTACAGCGCTTAAAAACCTTTTGGCCACATCTTATTGAGGCGATATTACAGTCAGATAAACCTCAGGTGGCCTTACTACGTCTCATGCCTTTGGTGGAGTCGGTGCTGCGCCGTACGGTCTATTTGGTGATGCTGATTGAGAGCAAAGGGGCATTACAACGATTAGTGAAAATGGCAACAGTGAGTCCGTGGATCTGCGAAGAATTGACGCATTATCCCGTGCTGTTGGACGAGTTTTTGTCGATGGATTTTGAGCTGCCAAAGCGTAAAGATTTAGAAGACTCTCTACGTCAGCAATTGCTTCGAATTGAAATTGATCAAGTCGAAGACCAAATGCGTGTTCTTCGATTATTTAAAAAATCCAATGTCTTAGCAGTAGCTGCTAGTGATGTTTTGGCAGAAAGTCCGTTGATGAAAGTGTCGGATGCATTGACCGATATTGCTGAAGTGTCGGTGAATGCAACCTTGCATTTGGCATATCAAATTGTTGCCAAAAAACATGGCTATCCAATTGATGCAGAAGGGCAGCGTTGTTCGATTGATCACACGGCTTTCGCGGTAATTGGCTATGGCAAGGTGGGTGGCATCGAGCTGGGTTATGGTTCGGACTTGGATTTGGTGTTTATTCACTATATGGACGAACAAGCCGATACTGATGGACAGAAACCAATTAGTGGCTTTGAATTTGCCATGCGGGTGGCACAAAAATTTATGTCCTTAATGACCACGCAAACCCTAGATGGTCGAGTGTATGAAGTGGACACACGTTTACGACCTTCGGGAGAGGCGGGGTTATTGGTGACCAGCTTAAAAGCTTTTGAGCAATATCAACATAAAAATGCTTGGGTTTGGGAGCATCAAGCTTTGGTACGTGCCAGAACCATTGCAGGCGAGCACAGTTTACGGATTGAAATTGAAAACTTGCGCTGCAATATTTTGACGCAGCCACGAGATGAGAACAATGTTCGTGCAGAAGTGCTCAAAATGCGCCAAAAAATGAAAGACCATCTAGGTTCTTCTAAAGAGCAGCAAAAAGATGGAATTTTTCATTTAAAACAAGATGCAGGTGGTATCGTTGACATCGAATTTATGGCACAGTATGCAGTATTAGCATGGAGTGGGTCGAATCCCGATCTCGCCCATTACTCTGACAACGTACGAATCCTTGAGGATGCCGCAAGAACGGATTGCTTATCCAGCGCCGACGCGACAGCATTGATTCAAGCTTATCTCCGTGAACGAGCCGAGAGCCACCGTTTAGCACTTGCGAATCAATCCATGCAAGTTTCAGCTGACGATTGGCACGATACCCGAGTGGTCGTTTGCAAGCTATGGCAAAGATTAATTGATCCAACTGCAACGTTTGCATTGGATAAAAATGACTGTGTATAAAAATTTGGAGTGTGTGCCATGAACTTGGCTGATCGTGATGGTTTTATTTGGCAAGATGGACAATTAGTTGACTGGCGTGAGGCGAAAACTCACGTATTAACACATACATTGCATTACAGCATGGGTGTGTTTGAAGGCGTCCGTGCTTATGAAACTCCGAATGGAACGGCTATTTTCCGTTTAAAAGAACACACTAAGCGTTTATTAAATTCTGCAAAAATTTATCAAATGAAAGTCCCATTTGATCATGCAGCATTAGAACAAGCTCAAATTGATGTGGTTCGTGAAAATAAATTGGCTTCTTGCTATTTACGCCCAATTATTTTTATTGGTTCAGAAAAATTAGGTATTGCAGCAACTGACAATACAATTCATGCCGTTGTTGCTGCATGGAGCTGGGGTGCTTACCTTGGTGATGAAGCGATGGCGAAGGGTATCCGTGTTAAAACGTCTTCATTTACGCACCATCATCCAAACGTGACCATGTGTAAAGCAAAAGCATCTGGTAACTATACTTTGTCAATTCTTGCACACCAAGAAGTGGCACATGCTGGCTATGACGAAGCAATGTTACTCGACCCACAAGGTTATGTATGTCAAGGTTCAGGCGAAAACGTATTCCTTGTACGTGATGGTGTGATTCATACCCCTGATATTGCGGGTGGTGCACTTGATGGTATTACACGTCAAACAATCATTACAATTGCTAAAGACCTTGGCTTTGAAGTGGTTGAACGTCGTATTACACGTGATGAATTCTACATTGCAGATGAAGCATTCTTCACAGGTACAGCAGCTGAAGTAACACCAATCCGTGAATATGATGATCGTCAAATTGGTGAAGGTCGTCGTGGCCCAATTACTGAGCAAATTCAAACTGCATTCTTTAATGCTGTTCAGGGTAAAGACCCTAAATATGCACACTGGTTAACTTACGTAAAATAAGTTGATCGGTTAAGATGGAAAGGCGAAATGAAAGTTTCGCCTTTTTTTATGGCCCTAGATTATTGAAAGATTGGAAAGTGACTATGCATATTGTTTATGTCAGTGATGGTAAAGCCGGACATCGCTCACAAGCCTTAGGGTTATTTAAAGCTATGCAGCGTCAATATACATCGACTGTTACTTTTCAAGAAATTTCAATTGATGATTTACCGATCGGCACATTGCTGTCGGGTCTATTTCGTCATCAAGTCGCAGGTGTGGATCAGGCGCCGAATTATATTTTTGGTGTCGGGAGTCATACTCATTTTCGTGTATGGTTATTCGGACAAGTTTATCGACAAGCTAAAACCGTTATTTTAATGAAACCAAGTCTACCTTTTGCTTTGTTTGATTATGCGGTGATTCCAGAACATGATGGGGTTACTGCATCCAAAAAAGTGTTGGTCACTCAAGGTGCATTAAATCCAATTGTGAATGAACAGCGCCATCAGCAAGGGCGAATTTTGATTGCCTTAGGTGGCTCGTCGAAACGCCATCAATGGAATGATGCAAAAGTACTTAACTCAATCCAACACATAACCGCAGATAACCCAGAAGCAGAAATTATATTAACCACCTCTCGTCGTACACCGAAGGCATTTTTGAACGTATTGGAACAACAAAATTTTTCTGCGCAACTTCAGATTTATCCAGTGGAACAAACGCCGCAAGGTTGGATTTTTAAGGAAATGCAAAAAGCCGAAGCCGTCTGGGTGACAGGGGATAGTGTGTCGATGATTTATGAGGCACTGACTGCGGGGTGTAAAGTCGGGGTGATTCAAATTGATCGTTTGAAAGAGGACCGTATTACAGGTTCGGTGGATTTGATTTTGCAAAAGGGCTTGGTTTCTTTATCAACTTCAAGTTCGGAATTGACTGAACCTAGTGCTTTTAAAGAAGCGGATCGTGTGGCAACATATCTTTTGACAAAATAACTGGTCGTAACCGTGATTTATATATTCATTTTTCTGTTGGTTTTGATGATTGCATTTAGTCTTAAATATGCATGGTGGAAACCAGCGGTAGATTGGAAAAGACCGCGCGTCTTAATGTATCACATGGTACGCGAACACATTGATGGTGCAAAATTTAATAAGTTGAGGGTGAAACCTGAAGAGTTTGAAAAGCAAGTGGCTTGGATGAAAGCCGAGGGTTTTCATTTTGTGACGATGCATGAGTTGCAACAAAACTGGGGACAGCATCCGGAAAAAACTGTTGCCATCACATTTGATGACGGTTATCTGGATAATTTGGAAAATGCTTATCCAATCTTAGAAAAATATCAAGCTAAAGCGACGATCTATGTAGTGGTGGATCGTCATGACCGAGACTGGTCAACCTATAAAAAAGCTCATCACAATAGCGGTGAGTTAGCGCGAGAACCTAAACTGAATGATGAGCAAGTTCGCTTTTTGGCACAAAGTGGTATTGTCGAAATTGGTTCACATACATTAACGCATGCCAATTTAGATAAATTAAATGATGCTGAGTGTTTGAAAGAGCTTGATGAATCTAAACAAGCTTTAGAAAATTTAATATTAAAACCCGTAGAGAGTTTTGCCTATCCTTTCGGCATTTATTCTGAGCGCGATGTGCGTTTAGCAGAGCAGGCAGGTTATAGCAATGCTGTGACCACCAAAGAGGGCATTGATGGCCTAAGTCCCGACTTTATGCAATTAAAACGGATTAAAATCAGTGGTAAAGACAGTATGTTTGCAGTCAAATTACGGATGAAATTAGGTAAAAGAAGTTAAAAAATTATTTTCGTACAAAGAGGTTGGTGCTACAGAATGAAGTAATATATTGCATCTAAATTTCTCTAAAAATCAACTGATAACGAAGTTATTTAGAGTCTTTTCTATGCTTTAACGCTTTTCTAGGATGCAACACATATAGCCATAATTTATAAAGTATGTTGTTGAGCATATTCAATTTCACCACAGGATTGATTTGTAGACGATAATGGTTTTTGTTGACGACGGTCGTGTCCGCATTGATATAAATCAATCCAAACTCACTGGCAAAACGTTCATAACGATATTTGTGTTGTTGTGTTTGGATGACTTTTTCAATCGCTAGTGAATAGGGAATAGGACCTGTGGTATTGAGTACGCCTTTGCGTCCAACGTGATATTTCATAGGGGTGTAGTCGCGAATCCGAAAACTAACTTCATCTATCACCGCTTTTAAAAATGGAGAATGTGCTTGAGCAATGATATTCCATTGCTGATATTCCCCAAATTTTAATGATTTCAGGTGCTTGTTGATGCCATAACCTTGATATTGTTGCCCAGCTTCATTTTCCCAACCACAGATTATAAACTCATCCTCAGCCTTTAAAATGTCATTAAAAGGCACAGCACATGAGCTTTTCAGATCTAAATAAACGCCACCTTCTTGATAGATCAGCAAATAACGGAAAAAGTCTGAACGTGCCGCGGCATAATTTTCATTAATACTTAAATAGGTCTTTAAAGTATTGTCATCATAATGTTGTTGAATATATTCTAAAATTTGAGATTCATCATACAGTCGATAATTCCAATCAGGGTTTCGTTGACGCAGCTCTGAAACTGATATTTTGATATTTTCAGGAATGTTGGCTTCACCTTGTAAATAAATTTGGTGAATAATTTTAGGAATAGACATACCGAACGCTCAAAAGCTGAATTGGAAGAACATTAAAATAGATATTTAGTTTGGACGACGCACATGATCGAGTTGACTGAAGTAACTTCTGAGTTCTTCAGCTCGACTTGCCCACCATTTTTCGGGATTTCTCTTTGCAAGTACATAATAAAAAAACTCTTTTAAGCTTTTCTGATCACGAACTTTTAAACTTTTCCAATAGGTAGACAATGCTTTATTTTTTAATAAATTTTGTTGAGTTTGATCCAAATTATGCTCATTTACAAAATCATAAATGGTAAAAAACATATCATGGTGCTGCTGATTTAGATTTTGCGATAAACGATTATTCCCACGTTTGGTTTTGGTTTCTTCTTCATCTAGAATCACGAAAACAGTTGCAGTTTCTGTAAACAATAGTTTTTGTGCAACTACACCTAACTCTAAAGCCAAAGATTCATCTTGGATAAAAAGTTTTAAATTACAGCCTTTAGCAGTCTGCCAAACCTGTTTTGAACACATCACACACATTTCCATAATGTTGTGTTGAATCATATAAGTCAATGGGCGTTCAATGCTTTGAGTATCCATTTGTGGATACTGCTGAATGTTTACTAGATTATGGATTTTGACTTTATTGCCATAAAATAGATCACATTTTTCAGCTTGCATTTGCTCTACGATTTGTTTTAAACGATTCGGTGCAAGAACATCATCTGCATCCATAAAAAATAAATAATCGCCTTGTGCTGCATCAGCACCTTGATTCAGACGATTTGCAGGACCTTTATTATCAGTATTATAAATGATCTTTACTTTAGGAAATTGTTGCTGTAATTGTTTGGAATAACTTTCCCAATTTGGATCGGTTGAGGCATCATCTGCCACAATAATTTCTAAAAGTTCAGGCAAGTCAGGTTGCAAGGACTCAATGGTTCTTTGTAAAAGAGGGCCTTTGTTAAAATGGGTCAATACAACTGAAATAGATGCTTTAGACATGTTTAGTTAACTTGCTTGTACTTAAGAGTTTTATTTAACCATAAAAAAAATGTTTTTAAATGTCCTGTAAAACTATTGGTTGCTAAAAATCGCACTTGTACATAGCGAATATTGTACTTTCGACAAAAAAACATACGATGATGACCTTGATGCAATTTATCTTTTACGCCTAAGCCTCGACATAACATAATCGCCATGGGATGATTTTTATCATAACCATGATCTTTAAATGATTCATCAATCTCATGAAAACGGCTTTGACGTTGATCTTTAGGAACGCCCCATTTATTTCGATCGCTATAGTTATAGGCAGTTTCTTCAGTTTTTAAATTTCGTTCTAAATGATTGTCAATAATATCGTTTAAAGCAATTTCATAACTTTGAGTTGAATAATCTAAATATTTTTTACGAATCGGTTTAATTAGTGCCAGTATGCCCAGTTGAGGTGCGCGTTGTTCAAACATGATCCTTGTTGGAAAATGGGTTAAACCTTGTTGCTTAGCTTGGATCAGTGCTTCACGACCCCGAAACAATACATCTTGTATACTTTTGGATTCTTTCCCAATCAATAAGAAAACATCTTCAGGCGCGATTTGCGCTAAAGTGTTTTGAGTAACTTGAATATTTGCATTAGGCAGTTGAAGGAGTTCTTCAATCTTAATATGGTAGTACTCAGAAGAAAAACCAAACACATTCATAGCCAAATAAACATCATAAAACAAATATGATAATCCTGTCAGTACAAAAAATCTATTCATCTATAACAAGGAATTTACTATTTGGGATGTGAATGAAATATAATTGGCATTTTCAAATTGTTCTTTTAGGTTTTGCTGTGAAGAAATATTTAATCAGTATCGAAAAAGAGGGAAGCGCTCGACTCGCTCATTTTTTCTCACAAACGACTTTTGGAAAATACCAAGATCAATTTACAAAAATTGGGGTGATTGGGGCGCAATTACCTACAGCAGAATACTTTAAACTTGCAGTTGCAGGACGTAAAAAAGCCTTAAGTCCAGCCGAGTTAGGTTGTACGTTGTCTCATGTGAATGTTTTCAAAGATTTTTTAGCTTCTAACGAACAATTTGCCTGTATCTTTGAAGATGATGCAATCTGTTTAAATGACATTGATTTAAATGAACTCGAAAATCAGATCAGCGCATTAAATTTGCCTAATTGCTTTTTGTTGAGTATGGGCGGAATTCAACTTAAAAGTAGTCGTAAAGTTCGGGGCGAGTTTTTAGAGCAAAAATTAGAAAATCAACCTGTATTAAAACTGCATCCAATCTATTTTGGACGTTTATTTTATACATATTCTTATGTGATAGATCGTAAAATGGCTGAACTTTTATTACGCTATCATGAAGTGCCAAAAGGTTGTGATCATTGGTCACAATTAAGAGATTATGATGAAAACTCTCAACTTTATGCGACCTTTTTATTTGACCATCCAGAATTAGATGCGATAGCGTCAGGGCAAAGCTATATAGAGCAAGAACGTAATTTATTAAATAAAGTGGAAAAGAGCAAAAAATCTTTTATTGAAAAATGGAAAATATCTATTTTAAAACGTATTTTTAAAATGATCTTAACACAATATCCTAAGTAGGTTAGAAAAAATGTCTATTACAATTATTACGGCTTTTTTTGATATAGGGCGAGGAAACTGGAGTGTGGAAAATGGACATCCTAGTTATTTACAACGAACTACGGAAAAATACTTTAAATACTTCTCAAACTTGGCTCAACTTGAAAATGATATGGTGATATTTACCAGTACAGATCATGTTGAAAAAATTAAAACAATTAGGGGAAATAAACCAACAACTGTGATCGATATTTGTCTGGATGAAAAATTTCATTCATGTAAAAAAATGATCGCTGAAATTCAGCAAAGCGAAGATTTTAAAAAAAATATTAGTACTGAGCAATTAAAGAATCCTGAATATTGGTCAGTTGAATATGTTCTAATTAATAATTTGAAATCATATTTTGTTAAAAAAGCAATTAAGGCTGGTTTAGTTAACTCCCCATTGGCTGCATGGGTAGATTTTGGTTATTGTCGTAATTTAAAAACTTTAAATAAGATTAAAGTATGGGATTTCTCATTTTCATTAGAAAAAGTTCATTTTTTTTCGATCAGAAAAATATTTACTATTAATGAAAAAAGTGTAAATTATGCTATTTTTAATAATCAACCTTTCATTATTGGAGGTGTAATTGTTGCTGCACCTGAAAAATGGTTGTCATTTTCAAATTTAGTTTATCGGTGTCAAATTGACTTGTTAAATCAGAATATTGTAGATGATGATCAAGGTATTTATTTACAAGCTTTATTAAAAAACCCCGAATTATTTGAGATTCATTATTTGGGTGAAGATCAATGGTTTGATGTCTTTAAAAAATTTGATGATCAAAATAACTTAAGTTTTACAGGTCGTTTAAAAAGGATGATGAGATATTTTAATGTCTGAAAATAAACAACGTTCTATGAGTGTGAAAGAAATATCTACTGATATTGAAAATCTTTTTTCTAAAGATGAAGCGCAAACCATACGATTAAAGCGACTAAAAAAACAGCCCTGGCGTAGCTTTTATTCAATCTTTGTTCCCAAATCCAAGCGTAAGCTTGAACAGCAGCAAGCCAATGCTTTACAAAAAGTACAAGTAGCAAATCATTGGGATACTTTTTTAGATCAGTATTTTCAAGGCAATTTAACGCATTTTGATTTAAACCCCAAAAAACAGTTCGCTGACCAAAAAATTATTTGGCAATACTGGGGACAAGGTTTAGCTGCAGCTGAGCAAAATGAAACAGTAAAATTATGCTTTGCCTCTGTAGATCGGTTTAAAAATGATTATCAAGTGATTCGCCTTGATGAAGAGAGTGTAAAAGAATATTTAGATCTGCCAGAATTTGTCTGGGAAAAGAAAAAAAATGCTCAGTTTAAGCCTGCTTTTTTTGCTGATCTGATCCGTCTCGCTTTATTGGATGTTTATGGTGGTGTGTGGATCGACGCAACGATTTTATTGACTGCGCCAATGGATGAAAATATTTTAAATCAAGATTTTTTTATGTTTCATCGTGATCAAAATACACAGAATAAGTTAGTTTGGGAACAGTTTAATGGGGACTATTTTGGTTGGCATGATCGTCACTATGTTAATGTTTTGAATAGTTTTATCGTTGCTAAAAAGAACAATAAAATGGTGCATATTTGCTTTGAAATCATGATGAATTATTGGAAAACGCAAAATGCGATTCCACATTATTTTATATTTCAGATCATGTTTAATGAACTTACAAAGCGTGATGTCTGGGATGAACCGATGTTTATTCTTGATGATACATTGCCACATCTTTTGCAGATTAGATTAAAGGAAAAGTTTGATCAACATGAATTTATCAATATAGTTAATCAAACTAGCATTCATAAAATTAACTATATTGACGAATATTCTTTAGAAAGTTTTTTTAACTTTCTAATAAGAAAATATACTGATTGATACTATATGATAGTAGTTAGTAAATCGAGCATATAAATTTTTGTTACATTAAGTTAATTGCGATCCGCATTACCTTTCAACACCATATAAATCAAACCGACAAAGATTAATAATGCACCTGCAAGGCTGCTGACACAGAATAAAACGATTCGGTTATAGGTGGTTAAGTTGAATAATTCATTGGCTAAAATGTAGCGCATGAACAACCATTGTACGACAGAAAAAACAATCAACACGATTGCACGACGACGGACTTCAGGACGCATAGCCATAGGAGAATCACTTAAAGTGGAAATTGAGGCTATTATGCCACTGTCGATAATCGATCTCAATTGAATAAGATTAATCCAAACCCGTGATACACAAATCTTAAGGTTGAGTTTTATTCAGATCACCTTTATTTACGGTACATATTGATGTTGCCAAAGCAGACCCGAAAGCGTTTATAAGACCAGATATACTGTTCAGGTGCTTGGTTAATGATGTCTTGCATCGCGATGTTCAGTGCGTCGACTGAGCATTGTAAATCTTTAGAGGAAATCTCTTCTGCTAAGGTTTGGCAATGCACATCAAAGTGCCTTAAGTTGGGTTGTCGAATACAACTTAAGCCGATGACATTACATTGGGTTTTTGCAGCAAGCTTTGAAACCAGCGTGATCGATAAGGTATTTTGCCCAAAAAAATTGGAATAAATACCGCCTGAAGGCTTTGGTAAATGGTCAGGTAAAATGACCGTCAGACCACCTTGTTTCAAATGTTTAAAAATGGCACGGATCCCTGTTTCATCTGTCGGGACTAGGGTTGCATTAAACTTCTCACGTGCTTCTAACAGATACCGATTGATTCCTTTATTTTTATTTGGTTTATACATAATCATGGGTTCTGTATACAGATTCAGCCATGCATTGAGTAGTTCCCAGCAGCCAAAATGCGGAACCACAACAATGACACCTTTTTTATTCGCAAGTGCTTCCGTGAGGATATTTTCACCATAAATGTTTTTCAATAAGCTCAGGCTATAACTTGGCGGCATCCCCCAACATTTAATAAATTCAATATAGGTCAGGCATTGGCTTCGGATACTTTGGCTGACGAGCTGTCTCTGCGCTGTCTCTGACAAATCTGGGTAGGCCAGTTGAATATTGATGCTAGTGATACGTTTGATCGATGAATTAAATAGATTAAGAATAAACGCGATCATCAAAGCCAAGTTTTGTAACAGCCAAAGTGGCAATAGCGCGATGATTTTGAATATAAAGTACATGGATCACAAGGTCTCAAAATTGACAGCATGGAATAAAATAAATTTTGCCAAGAGACCGGACTTATTCAGTGAAAAAGTACAAAAAGATCTGAATCTAAAAACAAAATAATCGGAAGTAGAAAATTGAGCTATCCATCGCTCAAAGGATGTGGTGCAACATCATAACGTAGTTGAAGCGTTTTGATATTAGCAAAGTCAATCAAATCTTTAATTTATGTTTTGTAGGTTTTCAACGACCTTTTGTTGGTCGAAATAAAAAACCCTGCTTAGCGCAGGGTTTTTTAAACCTTAAAATCTAAATCTTAAAATGTAAGATTATTTAGATTCTTCAGCTTTAGGTTTTTCGCGTAAACGAATACCTAGGTCACGCAATTGGGTTGCTTCAACTGGCGCAGGTGCTTGAGTCAGTGGACATTCAGCAGTTTTCGTTTTCGGGAATGCAATCACGTCACGGATAGAAGATGCACCAGTCATCAACATCACTAAACGGTCAAGACCGAATGCCAAACCACCGTGAGGAGGCGCACCGAATTTCAAGGCATTAAGCAAGAAGCTGAATTTCTCTTCTGCTTCTTCTTCAGAAATACCAAGCGCTTCGAAGATCGCTTTTTGCATTTCTAGGTTGAAGATACGTAATGAACCACCACCGATTTCAGTACCGTTCAATACCATATCGTAAGCAACAGAAAGTGCAGCACCTGGGTTGTTCTTCACTTCTTCAACGCTTGATTTTGGCAGCGTGAATGGGTGGTGAACAGACGTCCATTTACCGTCATCAGTTTCTTCGAACATTGGGAAGTCAACAACCCAAAGTGGCGCCCACTCGCAAGTTGCAAGTTTCATGTCGTGACCGACTTTAATACGTAAAGCACCCATCGCATCATTTACGATTTTCGCTTTGTCCGCACCAAAGAATACGATGTCGCCATTTTCAGCGCCAACACGTTTCAATAGATCAAGCACGATTGGCTCGATAAATTTAACGATTGGAGATTGAAGACCTTCAATACCTTTTTCAAGTTCGTTGACTTTGATGTAAGCCAAACCTTTCGCGCCATAAATGCCAACGAATTTAGTGTATTCGTCGATTTGGCTACGTGGAAGCGCGCCAGCACCTGGTACGCGAAGCGCAACAATACGGCCTTTAGGATCTTTTGCAGGACCTGCGAATACTTTGAACTCAACGTCTTGCATCATGTCTGCAACATCAACAAGTTTCAAAGGAATACGTAAGTCAGGTTTATCAGATGCATAGTCACGCATTGCGTCTGCATAAGTCATGCGAGGGAATTTGTCGAACTGAACGTTTAGAAGTTCTTTGAACATCTTAACCGTTAAACGTTCCATCAAATCCATGATGTCATCGTCACTCATGAACGATGTTTCAACGTCGATTTGTGTGAATTCAGGCTGACGGTCAGCACGTAAGTCTTCATCACGGAAACATTTAGCAATTTGGTAGTAACGATCGATACCGCCAACCATTAACAACTGTTTGAACAATTGTGGAGATTGTGGAAGTGCGTAGAAGCTACCGTTAGAAACACGACTTGGTACTAAATAGTCACGCGCACCTTCAGGAGTTGCACGAGTCAAAATCGGTGTTTCAACGTCTAGGAAACCATTTTCTTCGAAGTAGTTACGAATCAGGTTTGTTAATTTAGAACGGAAACGTAAACGATCTAACATTTCTGGACGACGAATATCGAGGAAACGATATTTCAAACGTACTTCTTCAGAAATATTGGTATTTTCGTCATTCAATGGGAATGGAGGAGTTTCAGACGCAGCAAGAACTTCAATTTCTTTGCCTAAAACTTCGATTTGACCACTCACGATATTCGCGTTTTCAGTACCTTCGTAACGACGACGTACACGGCCTGTAATTTTTAATACGAATTCTGAACGTGATTTATCAGCAGTCGCGAAAGCTTCAGGAGTATCAGGGTCAATCACCACTTGAACAAGGCCATCACGGTCGCGCATGTCAAGGAAGATTACACCACCGTGGTCACGGCGACGGTGAACCCAACCGCATAATGTAACGGTTTGGTCGATTTGGGCTTCAGTAAGTGAGCCGCAGTAATGAGTTCGCATCATAGCGTTAGAAATCCAACTATATGGGTTAAGGTCAGCGAATACGTAAACAGCGTACCGCTTTTATTCGAATAGGGGATTATGCCTCTTTTTGGCTGTTTTGTCACAAGGACTTATTGCTAAAACAGCCAAATTTACAGCAAATTTTTGCTCAATGAAGGGCTTAAGCCGATGACGTAGAAAAAATGTTAGTGCTCTTGCTTAAGATCAGAAATATCAGACTACCGAAGCTAAACGTGGCTAAAAATGCACGGAAAAAATAATTAATGGCTTTGCCGATATAGGCATACAAGTCGTGTACAAAGGCATCAGAATAAATACTGTCAGCAAAATAAAAATAACTTGCGATTCCCGCAGCTAAAGACAGGGCCGCTAAAGCATATACATAGACTTTGATGGATGTGGGGACGTTTGCAGTACTTCGATAGTGAAGATGATGACGATAAATCATCCATGCCAAAACGGGGAGTGCCAAGCCAGATAATCCAATTTGCAACACACGATGTAGGGGATATGAATGACCAAAAAATGGAATCGGCAGACTTAAGAGATCTTTAAAAGCAAAGGTACGAAAGTCAACATGGGTCAAGCCATCCCAAACAATATGCGTCGAAGTTCCAATGATGAGTGCGAGGATGAGGCTTAGGATAAACCCACAGCATTGATTGAAATTCTGTAGATGCAGCGGCTTATTTAAACCAAAAAAAGCAAATAACATCGGGCGATAAAGCACATACCACAGCACACAAAACAGCAAACCTAGGATTAAGTTTGGAACAATTAACCCCGACCATTGATGTGAACCTGCATAGTCAGCATTAGTAAATAAACGGAATAAATCTGGCACCATGCTACCAATTGCGAGTGCTGCAATAGGCAGGCGATTTCCGCTTAATTTGGAAATAGGCGGTGCGAGTACAGCATGGGATATGGTAAAAGGCATTGAATTAAAATAAATATATGAATAAATACAATGTGGTATAGGTGAGTGTATATGATTTGGGCAAATTAAAATGTTTTTTATTGCAAAACGAATGAAATGTTATATTATAACATTATTCAAAAATAGCCTGATTTGAGTCTCTCCAACATGTCTTTTCATAAGAATTTAATAACTGTTTCGATTTTTGCAGTGATTGCACCCAACCTTTATGCCGATGACCCAGAACAACAGGTACAAAAGCTCGAAGCGATTAATGTTCAGGTCCATCCTTTAAACCAAAGTGCGGCAGATTTTGCTGTTGCCGATAATGTCATTCAACATAAAGCTCTTGCACAAGGTGGCGTCACAATTGGTGATGCGTTAGCCGGACAGCCGGGTGTATATTCAAATCAGTTTGGTGCAGGTTCAAGTCGTCCTGTGCTGCGTGGTCAAGATGGCCCTCGTGTCAAAGTCTTAGAACACGCCTCAGAAACTGCAGATGTTTCGACCTTATCTCCTGACCATGCGGTTACGGTAGATCCGATTTTGGCAAAACAAATTGAAGTGATCCGTGGGCCATCAACGCTGTTATACGCGGCAGGCACAGTTGGCGGTTTGGTCAACGTGACGGATCAAAAGATTCCTACCTCTATTCCTGATAAAGGCTACGAAGGTCAAGTTGGGGTTCGTTATAACTCAGGCAGTGATGAAAAATTGGCGAGTGCCGGTGTGACGGCTGCTTTAGGTGAGCAATTTGCCATCCGTGTAGAAGGCTCGAAACGTAAAGCCAATGACTATATTGCACCCAATTATTTTCATGATCATGATGGCGAATTAGAAAAAGAACGCCGTGTCGGCAACACCTTTGCAGAAGGGCAAAATGTCAGTGTAGGTGCGTCATGGATTCATGATCGAGGTTTTGCTGGACTGTCTTATAGCAACCGTCAAGACCAATATGGCTTGCCGGGGCATAGTCATGAATATGAAAGCTGTCATCCACATGATGACCATTTACATTGTGATGGTCATGACAACCATGGGCATACCGATGAGCATGATCATTCAGCCCATGACGAACATGATCACGATCATGATGCCGCAGGCCCATGGGTCGACTTAAAGTCAGAACGCTATGATTTCCGTACCGAACTTGCGAATCCGTTTGCGGGCTTCCAAAAACTCCGTGCACATGCAAGTTATACCGATTATCAACATGACGAAATTGAAGGTGATACAGCGGCAACGACCTTTAAAAGTCAGGGCTATGATGGCCGTTTAGAATTGGTCCATAACCCAATTGCTGAATGGGAAGGGGTAATCGGTACCCAGTACAATCAGCAAAAGCTCAATATCAGTGGCGAAGAGTCATTGATGAACCCAAATAAAACCCAAAAATGGAGTGTATTTGGTTTAGAACATAAACAATTTGGTGATTTTCATGTCGAGCTGGGCGCCCGTGTCGATCAGCAGAAAATTCAAATCGATTCTGCACAAAAAGATTATGATGATTATGGCATCTCTTATTCAGGTGCTGTGAATTGGGCGTTTGCACCAAATTATAAATTGTCCTTGGTGGGTTCTCATCAAGAGCGTTTACCGTTGGCGCAAGAGCTGTATGCAGATGGCAAGCATTTTGCGACCAATACCTATGAACGTGGGAATGAAAATCTAGATGTTGAAAAATCTAATAATCTAGAATTAGGTTTCCATTATGAAAAAGATCAGTTGGATTATCACGTTCATGTGTATCACAACTGGTATGACAACTACATTTATGCTGCAACCAAAGATAATTTTGAAAACTTCCGCTTAGTTGATTACACCCAAGACAAAGCCAAGTTCTATGGCGCGGAAGCTCAAGTGGGTTATGCAGTAAATGACATGTATAAACTCAGTGTCTTTGGTGATTATGTTCGCGGCAAAATTGATGGTGAAAATGCGCCACGTGTGCCTGCAGGGCGCTTAGGAACCAAGGTCGATGTTGACTTTGCCGATGGTTGGTCAGGTCTTGCAGAATATTCACATGTATTCAAACAAGACAAAATCACTGCATTTGAGCGTGAAACAGATGGCTACAACATGGTGAACTTGGGTGTGGCCTATAGTGGTCAGTTGAAAGATCAAAATGATTATCGAGTCTATTTCAAAGCCAACAATTTATTGGATGAAGATGTTTATTCTCACACGTCATTCCTTGCCAATATTCCTCAAGTCGGTCGTAATTTTACGGTCGGTCTTGAATTTGGTTTCTAATTGAAATTGCACAGACTTTTCTAAGTAAGTCTAGGTTAAGTCACAGAAATCCTCTTGAAAAATCAATGAATAAAACCTAGTCTGAGCGCATTAGACTAGGTTTTTTCTTATGCGCATCATTCAACGAATACATCACAAGCTCAATTGGTCACGCCGTCGCTATGTGGGTGTGGTCATTGGTTTATTGGTTTTAGGTTATTTGGCATCGGCAACCTATCACACGCTAAAACCACTCCCTGAAGGGCTGAACTACACGGGGAAACTTCGCCATGCTGAAGTGAACTTTTTAGTGGATGAAACCTATATTGATGCGCAAGGAAAGCAGCAACAGGAACATCGCATTTTTAAAGAAATGCTAAAAATGATCGAAGAAGCACAGTCGACCATTGTGTTGGATATGTTTCTCTTTAATCCGCAAGTTGGCGACTCTCAATTAAAACATGAACAATTAACACAGGAGCTGACCGATGCGCTGATTTTGAAGCGTCGACTATCTCCTCAAGTGGAAATTTTTGTGATTACTGACCCTGTCAATTCGGTCTATGGCGGCATTCAACCCGAGCATTATCGTCAATTACGGCAAGGGGGGATTGAGTTGATGGAAACCAATTTGGCGCCGCTTCGTGCGTCCAATCCTGCATGGTCAGGTTTTTGGTATATCTGTTGTCAAGATATTGGCAATAATCCTGAAAAAGGCTGGTTACCGAACCCATTGGGAACCGAAAAGGTGACGATCCGCAGTTATATGGATCTTTTCAACTTTAAAGCCAATCATCGTAAAACCTTGGTGGTAGATACCGTTGAAGGTTGGAAAGGTTTGGTCACCTCTATGAATCCGCATGATGGTAGCTCACGACATTCTAATGTGGCCTTAACCGTCAAAGGCATGACCGCGATTGATCTGTTAAAGACCGAGCAAGCCGTTGGAATGATGTCCAAAGCCAATATTCCATTTGTGGTGATTAAGGATGTTGAAGCGGCGAAAACTCAGCCACAGGTTCAAGTGCTAACTGAAAAAGCAATTTATGATGCCACATTCGACTTAATTGATAGCGCGAAGAAAGCTGGAACTGAAATTGATATCGCGATGTTCTACTTGTCAGAACGTAAAATTATCAAAGCACTCATTGCTGCACATGAACGTGGCGTGAAAGTGCGGGTATTACTCGATCCGAATAAAGATGCTTTTGGTCGTACCAAAAATGGTATTCCAAACCGTCCTGTTGCTTCTGAATTGCATGATGCTGGTATTGATGTGCGTTGGTGTAATACCCAAGGTGAGCAGTGCCATAGCAAGATGATTTTAAAACGAACAGCCTATCAGGCAGATATGATTTTAGGTTCTGCCAATTTCACAGCGCGTAACCTGAAAAATTATAATTTAGAAACGGATTTAAGAGTGATCGGTTTGAAAGACGCTCAAGTCTTTAAAGAGGCAAATCAGTATTTTAATACGGCTTGGTCAAACCGTGATGGTAAGCAGATGAGTGTGGATTACGATACGTATGCCGATGAATCTAAGTTGAAATATGTGTTGTATCGCTTTATGGAATGGAGCGGATTATCTACTTTTTAGAATTGTCTTAATCTCCCTAAATCCCTCTTTTGAAAAGAGGGACTTTCCTCCCTTTTTTAAAGGGAGGTTAGGAGGGATTTAATCAGTTTTAATTCCTCGGTTCCGGATTTGGCGGAACGATTTGGTCTAAATCCTTATCTGTCATTTGATCCAATTCATGCAAATCAGTTTTGATTTTCCATTTATCGGCATCATCTACCGGTTGCGGTAACCGTGCTTCTAACCAGTCACAGATAACATCTGGTGGAAAATCGGCATGGTTACATTGAATCACCCATGATAAAAATTGTTTGGCTTCACCATTCATATATGGTGGTGGAGAAACAGGTAAAAACTGTGTCGGTAAACGTTCATTCTTAGAAATATAATTTAAAACGTGACCCAACTCTTGAACAGTTTGCCATGCCAAAGGATGGTCGACATTGATTTGAAATTTAAACCACCAAGCAGTTTTACCATCGGTTCCGTACGAGTCAATCAGTTGTTCTTGAATACTTGGAACTTTAGAAAAAAATTGATGAAGTCGGTCAAAACTTAATTCAGACACAGCATTTGATCCACTACGAAATAAAATCAATCTTAGCATAATCCAATCAAAAACAGGCTAGCATGAAGGTGCGATCAGCTTGGTCGGAGAATTAACAAATTCTTGCATTTGATGGATTTTTATTCATTTTTTCTCCTAAAATGGGTTTTATACTTAATCTATATACCGTGAAGGAAAGCTCGAGTGAAAGCAACATTATTCTATGCAATGGCAGGTGTGATGCTGATAATGACTTCAGCCAGTACTTTTGCGGAAAACAAATGGGCAAATTACCAAGGTGTAGATACGTCAAAGCCACAACACCGCCCACCGTCGATGAATCGGCCTGGTTATCCCCAACATGGTCAAAGCTATCCACAGCATGCTCCCAATTACCCGCAGCATTACCCGAACTATCCTCATCGCCCTCAATATCCCAATTATCCAAACCGTCCATATCCACCACAGGTGCAAAATGGCATAAGTATTCAATATCAAGCACCGACTACGATTATCCAAAATTCAAAAAGTTATAGCTGGGTGAATGGTGATCCTGCCAGCGCGAGTATTTCCAGTTCAACCTATACTTTTATCAGTGATTGGCAGCGTTTAGGTTTACCAGCACCACCCAATGGAATGTACTGGATTTTTGAAAATGGTCGCTATGTATTGGTGCCTAATCGATAAGGTTTATAACCTCTCTCTTGCGTAGTAGTGCTACTCGTCTCCTAAAAGGAGAAGGAACGAATTAGTGTTTAAGCCAATTCATCATCTTGCGGACGTGGGGTTTTTCCTTCAGGCAGTGGCTTCTCGGAATGCTTATCTCGAATAACCGAAGGATATGTCCAAGAGGCATAGCGCACAATCAAAATGGCCACAGCAAGGATGAGGATCGAACCTGTAGTAATGACCAAGCCCATATCCGCTTTATGGTCATGTTGAATGTCCGAAATCAGTAAACGGGTCAGGGCAGTAATAGCAATATAAATCAGGAAGCGTACCGGCATGTGGTTAGTTTTAAAATAAATACCGACCATGGCACCGAGTTCGAGGAAAATAAACAATAATAAAATATCGTCAATCGTGGCGAATTGTTTAACTGTAATAATTTCAAAAATGGTATGACCCGCAGACCATAAAATCATACAGCCGATGACAAACAGTGCAAGATAATGAAAACCTTCTACAGCAAGGTTGCCAAAACGGTCAAGGAGGGCTTCAACTTTTTCTACTTTGGGATCACGGTGTGTCATATATATTCCTCCTGTGTAAATTGCGTGAATATTCAATGATGAACTAGTCATTAAATACCAAGCAAATTTCATGCACATGAAGCGCATATGACAAAAATATTTTTTAGGTTTAATAAAGTTTTTAATGTTAAGTTTGAGCTTAAATTTTGTCCTATAAGAATGAAGCGACGATGTATCAACCAACGCATTTTAAACATGATGAACTCCCTGATCTGATTGATCTTATGCGTAAGTATGCTTTGGCGACAGTAATACTGACTGCACCCAATGGTGAGTTGGAAGTGAATCATTTACCACTAGAATATGACGCTGAGTCAGGCGAATTAGGTGTATTACGCGGTCATATTGCTAAGGCCAATCCAATGTTTGAATTGCTAAATCAGTCAGCGCAAGCCTATGTGATTTTTCATGCCGACGAAGCATATATTTCGCCAAGCTGGTATGAAGGAAAGCAGGAACATCATCGCGTTGTGCCGACATGGAACTATCGCGTGGTACATGTCAAAGGCACAATTCGTAAAGTTGACGATGAAAAATATTTACGAGGTGTTTTGGCTCGGCTGACTCGACAACATGAAGCTAGCCAACCCGTGCCATGGAAAATGGGCGATGCGCCTCATGATTTTATCGCGGAACAACTGGAAAAAATTATAGCGATTGAAATCGATATTCAGTCGATGATTGGGAAATTTAAAGTGAGTCAAAACCGAAGTGTTGTAGATGCGATGAATGTGGCAAAAGCTTTGGAAAGGTCGAATGCTGAAATGGAGGAGTCGATCAAAAAATATTATCCCATGAAATAACAGGCTAAATAATCATGCCCAATATGATTGAAACTGAACGTTTATGCCTGAGAAAGTATCAGTTAGGAGATGAAATTTCATTATTTGATACATATTTTTCGAATATAGAAGCAACTCGTTATCTGCAGCGGTTACCACATTTAACGATTAAACAGACTAAGAGTGTTTTAGAAAAGTGGGCAGATTATTATTGGTCGATACACAATCCTGATTTTGCATGGGTGATTAGTGATAAGAATACGCAGTTAGCGATGGGCTTACTGTATTTCTTCCATCAAGAAAACCATGGAGAAATACATTTTGGGTTAGGGGTGAATTTTCATGGTTGTGGTTATATGACTGAGGCTTTAAATGGGGGAATTAAGTATTTAAAGCAGAATCAAGTCACGAATGTTGTTTCATCTTTTTGTGCTGAGGAATATCTAGCATCACAAAATGTCTTAATGAAGGTAGGATTTAAACAAGATAAAGAGAAAACGCATTGGGCTACATTTCCAATGCTAGACGATCAGCTCCATCCTTGTTTTACATATCGAATGGAATTAGGAGATTGTGAATAAGTAAGTATGCTTATGATTTTTTCAAAAAGTTGCACTCAGTGTTTATGTAATAAGAGCAGTAAAATAAAAAAATGCCCGATAAATCGGGCATTTTTGATTTTGTACGACTAATTAAGCTTGGTTGGTAAAGTAATCTTCAGAGAAGTTCATGATCACTTCAGAACCTGCTTTCACTTTAGCAATGCGTAAAGCCAATTCAGGTAAAATACGCTGCGTGAAGTAAAGGGTTAGTGCAAGTTTGTTTTGGTAGAACTCGCCATCTTTGTCTTTTGCTGCATCTGCAATGCGGGCAAACATATAGGCAAAGCTGAGTAAGCCTACAGCATGTAGGTAATCAACGGCTGCTGAGTTCGGGAACTCAATGTTTTCACGAGCAGCTTCAAGTACATATTGAGTCACAGCTTCAACTTCAGCTGCTGCATCTAATGTTGCATCTTTGATGTAGTTCAAGCTAGCATCTAAGTTATTGGCAAAATCACGGATTTCTTGGATATATTCAGCAATGAATTCACCATTGCACTTAATGGTTTTACGACCAATTAAGTCTTGAGACTGAACACCGTTGGTTCCTTCGTAAATCTGTGCGATACGCAGGTCACGGATACATTGTTCCATACCCCATTCACGAATAAAGCCATGACCACCAAATACCATTTGCGCATCCAGTGTTGCTTGAAAAGCTGTATCTGTTAAGTACGCTTTCGCAATTGGTGTTAACAGCGCAACACGGTTATTTGCTGCTTTGACTGCTTCTGGGTCAGTAGAGAACTTGGTAATGTCCAGTTGTTGACCAACATAAACCGCAAATGCACGAGACGCTTCATTGTTGGCACGTGCGTTCAGCAACATACGACGTACATCACCATGAACTAAGATGCTGTCTGCAGGTTTTGTAGGGGATTGCACGCCAGAAGCGCTGCGACCTTGTAAACGGTCAGTCGCATATTGCGCAGCATTTTGGTAGGCAAATTCAGAAGCACCTAGGCCTTGAATACCCATAGACAGACGTTCGTAGTTCATCATGACGAACATCGCTGCAAGGCCTTCATTTTCTTTACCAACCAGGTAGCCTTTCGCGCCATCAAAGTTCATCACACATGTTGCAGACGCTTTGATCCCCATTTTATGTTCAATAGAACCAGGGCCTACAGCATTACGCTCTCCCAATGAACCATCTGCATTCACCAAGAATTTAGGTACGATGAATAGTGAAATTCCGCGTGAGCCCGCAGGCGCATCCGGCGTTTTCGCTAAAACTAAGTGGATGATATTTTCAGAAAGGTCGTGGTCACCGCCAGTGATGAAGATTTTCGTACCTGTAATGTTATAAGTACCGTCTTCATTACGTTCGGCTTTAGTTTTGATAATACCTAAATCTGTGCCTGCATGCGGTTCAGTTAAGCACATGGTGCCTGACCATTCGCCTGTATACATTTTTGGTAAATAAGTTTCTTTTTGCTCTTGTGATGCATAGCTGTTTAAGGCCATGCCTGCACCTACAGAAAGAAGCGGGTAGAGCATGAATGATGGGTTGGTTGCAAACAGCATTTCGTCAGACAGAACAGTCAGCATTTTTGGCATGCCTTGACCGCCCCATTCTTCATCTGCGCCTAGACCAATCCAGCCGCCTTCTGCATATTGTTTAAATGCTTCTTTGAAACCAGCAGGAGTCGTGACATTGCCATTGCTATAGGTTGCGCCTTCTTCATCACCTGTGCGGTTTAAAGGATGAGTGACGTTTTGCGCAAATTTTGCCATTTCTTCAAGAATGGCTTCTGCAGTTGCAGCATCAACGTGAGCAAGATTTTCGTTGTTTTGCCAGAATTGTTCTGCTTTAAAAACATCATTTAAGATGAATTTCATATCTGCAAGCGGCGCATTATAAATTGGCATGTTCGTTCACCTGTTTATTGTTTGAATCTATGGACTTGGGGCAATTTATATCGACACAAAGCGTGGAGAAAATTGACCAAAGTAAAATTATGGGACTATTTATAAAGAAAAAGGACTGCCAATGCTATGACCGTCCTTTCTCTATTTCTGCACTCAAGAGTACAATTTTTTGAATATGTTTTAGATATTCACATTAGAATGCAAAGTGTTCTGCATCCAATGCCATAAGAGGATCTAGGCCACCTGCGATCACTTCTACATGAGAGCGAACGCGCGGTAAGATTTTCTTGAAGTAGAAGCGAGCAGTCGTTACTTTCGCATTGTAGAAATCAACATCTGTTGTTCCTGCAGCTAAAGTTTCTTGTGCAACTAGCGCCATGCGAGCCCATAAATAAGCAAGCGTTACATAACCAGAGAAGTAGAGGTAATCGACTGCAGCAGCACCCACTTCTTCAGGGTTTTGCATTGCTTTCATACCAATCTGCATGGTTAAGTCGCCCCATTCTTTGTTTAGCGCAGCAAGCGGCTCAACAAATTCTTTCATGGCAGCGTTGTCTTTGTTAGCTTCAACAAATTTATGGATGATCTTGGTGAAGTCTTTCAACATTGCACCTTGAGTACCCAATACTTTACGACCTAACAAGTCAATTGCTTGAATTTCAGTCGTACCTTCGTACAAGCAAGAGATACGTGTATCACGTACGATTTGTTCCATACCATGTTCAGAAATGAAGCCGTGGCCACCAAATACTTGAACACCGTGTTTTGCAGATTCAGAACCTGTTTCAGTCAAGAATGCTTTAGCAATTGGGGTTAGTAGAGACAAGATGTTGTCAGAGAATTTACGTTCTTCTTCCGTTGCACCTTGTTCCACGATATCGGCATGGAAAGACAATAAGTAAACCAGAGCACGACCAGCTTCAGCAAATGATTTTTGCGTAAGCAGCATGTTGCGTACTGCAGGGTGCACGATAATTGGATCTGCTTCTTTTTCAGGTGCTTTAGGGCCTGAAAGTGAACGCATTGCCAAACGGTCTTTTGCGTAAGCAAGTGCACCTTGGAAAGCGCCTTCAGAAGCTGAAAGACCTTGTACAGCAGTACCGATACGTGCCGTGTTCATGAATGTGAACATGCAGTTTAGACCGCGGTTTTCAGGGCCAATCAAGAAGCCTTTTGCGTTATCAAAGTTGATGACACAAGTCGCGTTACCATGGATACCCATTTTGTGTTCAATCGAACCACAACGTACAGCATTGCGCTCACCAATTGAGCCATCAGCATTTACATTGAATTTAGGTACGATGAATAATGAAATACCTTTCGTGCCTTTTGGTGCACCTGGAAGACGAGCAAGGACGATATGGATGATGTTTTCAGCCATGTCGTGTTCACCAGCAGAGATAAAGATTTTCTCGCCAGAGATTGCGTAGCTACCGTCTGCTTGTGGTTCAGCTTTAGAACGGATAATACCTAAGTCAGAACCTGCATGAGATTCTGTTAAGCACATCGTACCTGTCCATTCACCTGAAACAAGTTTAGGCAGGTAAGTGTCTTTTTGTTCTTGAGAACCGTGATGTTCTAAAGTACGTACAGCACCATGAGATAGACCTGGATACATACCCCAAGCCCAGTTCGATGTACCCACCATTTCTGAAATGATGTTACCTAGTGAAACAGGTAGACCTTGACCGCCATACTGTTCTTCAGCAGACAAAGATGGGAAACCGAGTTCGATATATTTTTGATACGCTTCTTTAAAACCAGTTGGTGTTGTTACAACGCCATCATTCCAAGTACAACCTTCACGGTCGCCGACTTGGTTAAGAGGAGAAAGTTCATTTTCACAGAAGTCAGCAGCAGCTTCTAGATATTGGTCAACCAACTCACGGCTTACGGTATCAGAAAATGCAGGCAATTGTGCATAGTGATCTTCTGCTTTTAAAAGTTCATGCAGAACAAATTGCATATCACGTAAGGGCGCTTTGTATTGTGGCATATCGTTTTCCTCAATACTGGTTTCTACCAGCGTTAGTAATCCTAAATAAACATTTGAACGTGTCTTCAATGACACGTATTGGAATGGTTCTAATCGTGCAACATCTTCTTATTGGGTACAAGCATTTCAGGGCGATTTGTTGGTGACTGTAAAGTCAAAGAAATATCCCTTGAAAATGCTAAGTGCATTGAGTGTAAACACTTTTGGCTGAAAATGAATGACACAAATAGTCAAAAAGCGTAAAAAGATATGTCCAATAAAAAAGGCACTCATGGGAGTGCCTTTTTATACTCAATGATATTGCGAGCTAACTTTGACTTATTTTACTGGTGCTGGCGTCGGGGCAACAGGGGCTTTAGGTTGGAAGCGAACTTCACATTTACCATTGATTTGCTGTTCGCCAACTTTAATCGCAACCGTGCTACCATCAGTCTTGCCTTGGCATGCTTTCATAATCGCTTGTTGCTTCGCTTGGCGTTCTGCTAAACGCTGATCAAATTGTTTAGTCAGCTCTGCACGTTTTGCATCAGTCAGTGGCTCACCGCGTTGCATCTGACCACGCATGTCGCCATGCATTGGACGATGTTCACCGCGCATTGGTTTGTGTTCACCACGTGCTTTTTTCATGTCTTGACGGTCTGCGTTGAACACCATGGTACATGTACCATCAATGCTTTTATCGCCAGCTTTTACTTGAACTGTTAAACCTGTAGTCTTGCCATCACAGGCTTTTTGCATCTCTGCAAACACTTGACGTTGCTCTGCACGCATTTGTTTGAAATGTTCACGTTGCTCAGGTGACATACGACGATCTTGATCACCATGATGTTGTTTCATCATACGGCCATGATCGTTATCTTTTGGTGCGGTTGTCGATTGACAAGCCGTCAATGCACCCATGCTCAATACGCTTGCACCGATTAAAGCCATTTTGGTCATTTGTTTCATAGTCTATACCCCACCAGATTAGATATTTTTTCAATGGTTAAAGATTAAATAATAAAGATGTAGAAACAATGGAGAGTTTTTTAGTAGCGTGTTCGCTACAATAATGAATATAGAAGAAAAATGAGAGTTCTCTTTTGAAAATACGTCGTATCCCGATTGCCTTACGCTTGTTTCTGACTGTGCTGTTGACGACGCTCGTCATCACAACGGTAAGTCTTGGCGTGTTGCATTGGAATATGCAGCGTAATTTCACCAAATATGTGGCCGATGTCGAGATGCAAAAGCTTGACCATGTCATTGAAAATTTAGCCGATGTGTATACGGTTTATCATGATTGGGGCAATGCGATTCAGGCGCAAATTTTGCAAATTGAAGGGCAGGCTGCGCCAGATGACTATGATCGTCTCTCTCGGTGGTGGCTGCGTCGTCAATATGACATTGCATTGCAGCAGCGCTATTTCCAAGATCATAGTTTGAATGCAGCATCGATGTTGGCAACGCCACAGCAAACGGCAGAACAAAAAACTGAAGAGCTAAAATGGCTTGAACAAAACTTACCGTCTGAGTTTCAACCTTTTGAAGGTTTAAAATTTCCTTTAAGCGCGAATCAAAATGTGTTCCGCCCCAAAGAGTCGAATGCGGATGAAAAAGATAAAGATGCCGGTCAATCCTCTCAAAACAATACCAACAATGGTGGTAAAAAACAGTTTATTCAAATGCCTGACCGCTTGGGCTTGAGTTCACGTTTATCTTTATATGATGCACAGCGCCAATTTGTCGTGGGTGAACCGACAGATGAACAGATTTCTTATCGTCCGATTATGGTAAATAATCAAATCGTGGGGTATCTAGGACTCAAACCTGTACTCGAGCAAGATGATGCGATCAGTATTAACTTTTTTAGTAAGCAAAAACGTTATTTATTATTGGTTTATGTGCTTAGTTTTATTGCGAGTTTAATTGCAGCATTGTTATTGGCAACATACTTTAAAAAACCGATTCAGCGTTTGTTAATGGGAACACGTGAATTAACCAAGGGTAATTATCAACATCAAGTTGCAGTGAACCGTAATGATGAGCTTGGTGATTTATCGAATGAATTGAACCAGTTGGCTGTGATTCTCGATCAGCATGAAACGTCACGTCGTCAATGGGTGGCCGATACTTCACATGAATTAAAAACCCCATTGGCGGTGTTGCAGGCTCAAATTGAGGCGATGCAGGACGGTATTCGTAAGCCAACGCCAGAGCATTTTGCCTCAATGCTCAATCAAGTGAGTAGTTTGAAAAAATTGACCAAAGATTTGGCGGATTTGGCGCAAGCTGATGCACAACAACTGAATTGTTATTTGACCACGCTCAATCCGTGGGATGTAGTGATGCAAGAAGTTGAAAGCTTTAAGCCGAAGTTTGAGCAAGCAGATTTGAAAATTACAGCAACGGGCGATGGCACTTCATTACAATTAGATATAGACCGTTTTAAACAGATTATGGTCAACTTATTGGGTAACAGTATTCGTTATACGGAAGCTGGCGGTGAAGTGCATGTTCATACTGAGCAAGATGAAACCCAGTGGACCGTGTATGTTGATGACAGCCCATTTGGTTTAACTGATGAACAGTTGGCACGTTTAGGTGAGCGTTTCTATCGTGTGGATGATTCGCGCACGCGTGCAACCGGTGGTACAGGATTAGGATTGGCGTTATCCGTAAAAATAGCTAGAGCATTGGGCGGAGAATTGAGTTTTGATCATTCTCCATTGGGCGGTTTGCGTTGCAAATTGACATTTCCCAAACAGATGAAATATTAAAAGGAAGCATGCATGAAACATATCATGTTGGTTGAAGATGAAGTGGAACTTGCACAGCTAGTGCGTGATTATCTAGAGGCTGCAGGCTTTGAAGTCAGCATGTTTCATGATGGTCAAGAAGCCTATGAGAGCTTCACGCAGCGTAAGCCGAGTCTAATGATTTTGGACCTAATGGTGCCACGTATGGATGGCTTAACCATTTGCCGTAAAGTCCGTGAGCAGTCTGATCTGCCAATTATTATGGTGACTGCACGCACTGAAGAAATTGACCGTGTATTGGGGCTCAATATGGGTGCTGACGATTATGTCTGCAAACCGTTTAGTCCGAAAGAATTGGTGGCACGTGTGCAAGCGGTATTACGTCGTTTAGAACGTAAAGCAGAGCCAGATGTGAATGATTTATTCCGTATGGACAAAGCACAGCAACGTATTTGGTATCAACAAAAAGCGTTGAGCTTAACGCCAACAGAGTTTCGTTTACTTGAGTTGTTTTTAGAGCATGTAGGGCAGGTGTATTCACGTGCGCAATTGCTTGATCATATTAACCCAGACAGTTTTGAAGTGGCTGACCGTGTGATTGATAGTCATATTAAAAATTTACGTCGTAAGATTTCAGATGCAGCGGAAACTGGCAACCGTCATGAGTGGATTCAAGCTGTGTATGGCGTCGGCTACCGTTTTGAATATCCAGAGGATTAATGTTACTTTTTGTTCTTGATTCTTTTTTTAAAAGCCTTTAATTTTTAAAGGCTTTTTTATTTGTATTTTTAAGAGGGAAAAACATAATGATTTAAAAAAAAACCTTATTAGCAATAAGCTGTTCTGTAATTTTAACTGCATGTGGCGGTGGTGGCGGCGGGTCTTCTAGTAGCGGTGGGACTTCAGATAATGGCGGTTCAAATGGGGAAACAGCTAACCCATCAAATCCAGCAACAGATTTAGAGAAAGCTAAAGTATTAATCAAAACTACGAACAATATTATTGCCTATTTTGACAGTTTTAAAGGTTTGCAGTCTCAGTATGAGCCTGCATTTGATGCTGTAAGTAATGCAGGAAATGATATTAGTAATGCTTCTGATCTCATCATTACTTTAGCTTCATTGGCGCAGAAAGATGCTCAAGGTTCCACAAAAGACTATACCGCTGCAGACTTAGAGGCACTTTTAGAGGCTGATACGACCTATGGGGGGGTATATTATCCAGATTATATTTTGAGCAAAAATGGTCTTAAAATCAGCGTAACACCGACTTCAGTTTCTGTTAATGGAAGTGTATCGGCTAAATATTGGATGGACTATATTTGGGATAGCAGTACTTTTACTGGAAAAGATGTTTTTAGCGATGCGGTTTTGATTACTGTAAGCAATTTAAAGTTGGATGCGCCATTCACAGCATCTGCAAAACAGCATGATTTTAAAATAGTTTCAGGCGGTAAAATCACAGCTAAAAATGCGGATGGATTAGAATCAAGCTTAGGGTTTAATAGCAACAGTACCGCTCAAGTTGTTTATGATACAGCTATCAAGCTGGAAGACTCAGAAAGTGAAAATGCTCCGGTTACGGCACAATTTAAATTTTTAAATGTTTTGTTAACAACTCAAAACGCGAAGCTGAATTTAACTGAACTTTCAAGCAAAGCTGCTCGAGTTAAATTCAAAAATGGTACTGAAACATTTAATCAAATTATTCCATATGAAATTATTTTGAAAGGTGAGGCTTTAAGCGGAGCAGAAAACTTAGGCTTAGATGCAAATATTAAGCTAAAAAATGATCTGACTAAAACCTTTGATATTACCCAAGGCGAATCTGCGGCTGCATTTATTAATGCAGATTTGACAGTTAATCTCTCTGGTAACGTAAAAGGTGGGGGGGCTGCTGTGAAGCCATTCAGTTTACTGCTTAACGCTAAAAGGAATGATTACCAAAAAGGGATAGCAAATCTTAAAGTTACAGTTGATCAAAATACATTAAATATAGATGTAAAAACTGACAATCTGATCGCGCAATCTCCAATTATCTGGTCAAGAGTATCTCATGCGAATGGTGCATTTGTAGAAATTCCAGATTTAGATCAATTCAGTTCTGCTGATATTAAAGTCGGTACTGTTAGCTACGGTACGATCAATAGAGTATCGAATAGCATTTATTCTGCGAAATTTACCGATAACACTGTGCTAATGATTGCACCATAATAATGAATTAAGGAGAGGGGGTAACGATGTTCCCCCTTTTTTCTATGTTGAAAAAAAAATTAGTATTATTGGGATTATCGCTCCCGTTTTATAGCTATGCACAAGAGGCTATCTATTATCAAGTGCAAGCAGATGTTTATAGTGAACCGTTAGCGATTCATGCATTTACAGATGATTGGGGTGATTCTAAGTTTAAATCAGGAAAAAATGCATTTGCTCATGGTTTAATGCAATTGGGCGTAAAGCAGGGTAATTGGGATTTTAGCTGGATCTGGCGATATGACTATGCGCTCAATTTCAGTGAGGATACAGCAAAGCTTTATTATCAAATACAGAATGAACTGCCTATCGATGCAAACTCAACGTATGACTTGAGGCTTGAAGCACAGCATATTGATACTGTTGGGTCTCGGGCTGCCTATACATGGCCCATTAGTTCGAATTGGAATTTAGAAACGGGTATAACCGCGTTAATTGGGCGTCATTATATTGATGGTCATATTAATGCGCTAGGGGTAACGACAGATCAGCAAGAGCTTATGGACCGCGTCAAATGGCTGAATGGGAGCATAGATTACAGTTATGATCATCCTGCTTTGAAAGAAGATGAAATGGGCTGGAATGAGCAGGCGCATAGCGGGTATGGCTATGCCCTAGATGCGACTTTAAGAGGTGCTATTGCAAAAAATTGGAATTTAAAAATTAATATTCAGGATGCATTGGCATATTTATATTGGCAAGATGCTCCATACACACGATATAACATCAGCTATGATCAAGATAAGCGTCCACGGTTTGATATTCAGGGAGAGTTTGATAAAGATAAGACCTATGCGCAAAAGCTGCCATTTAAAATTTATACGGATTTAAATTATGACTCAGAGCAGGCTTGGAGTTTAGGACTCAGTTCAATCTCAAATGAGTATATAAGTCTTTGGCAGCTCAATGCATATTGGAATACAGGGCTAATGTGGGGAATCCATTTTGAACCCCAAACCAATTCGTTTGGCCTTTCCGTCAAACATGAAAACTTTGGTTTTAAATACATAGCAGATTCATTCAATACCAACCAAGCAAAACGTATGGGCGCGCAAATATATGCGCAATATCTATGGTAAGTGCTGTTGGACCAGCGACTGTAAACAGATTAGCTTCTTTAGAATGTGTAAAGTTTTAAGCAGTTGTTTTATTTAGCCGTATTGATATGTATTAAAAAAAGCTTTGCATTGTCATAATGGAATTTAAATTGTTCGGTTATGGATAAGTTTGAATTTATCTATAACCGATTTTTATTTATATCGTAAATTTTTTATTTTTTAAAGTTTTTATTAGGGTCTGTTGACATTTGTTGATTAAAAAAATAGCGAGATAGTAAAATTAAATCGCCAAACCCAATTTTACGCTCGCTATGCCTCGAACAATGCTAAATGATCAACACTGGTCCAAGTTACTTTCTATTTTCCGTCACTTTAATATTTATCTCAAATTAAATTTACGGAATTTTATTGAAGCGATTTTATTTCGAATTAGAACAGGCTGTCCTTGGCGTGATTTACCTCAAGAGTTTGGTAAATCAAATTC